>JAISUA010000215.1 GCA_031272305.1 Clostridioides sp. | reverse complement strand
TCTTCTAAATTATTAATTTTTTTGTTATTCTTCATTTCTTCTAAATCATCAATTGCTTTGTCATTATTCACTTCTTCTAAATCATTAATTCCTTTGTTATTTTCTTGTTTATTTTTTTTCAATAATTCTTCGCTACGTTTTTTATTTCTTTTTTTATTCCACTTATCATTCATATTCTTTTTATGAATTAATCTATATCTTTTTCTAGGAATATTTCTTGAATTTTTACAATTACTGTCTAAATCGCACTTATCATTGTAAGCTTCACTTACTACATAGTACAATTCTTTTTCATCTTCAATATCACGTTGATATTCATCTTCTAAAACATCACTATCATTTTCACTTAAGTAATAATTTTCTAAACCGTCTTCTTCATCTTTGCTATTGTTTTCTCCTACGCAATAGTTTTCAAAACTTTCTTCATCTTCGCTATCATCTTCACTTAAGTAATAGTTTTCTAAACTTTCTTCATCTTCACTATCATTTTCACTTAAGTAATAATTTTCTAAACCGTCTTCTTCATCTTTGCTATTGTTTTCTCCTACGCAATAGTTTTCAAAACTTTCTTCATCTTCACTATCATCTTCACTTAAGTAATAGTTTTCTAAACTTTCTTCATCTTCGCTATCATCTTCACTTAAGTAATAGTTTTCTAAACTTTCTTCATCTTCGCTATCATCTTCACTTAAGTCATAATTTACCAAACTATCTTCGTCATCATCTAAGTATTCAAAATCGCATTCGTCTGATACTTCATAATTAGGTTTTAATTTATCTAAATGATATTCTAAATGATAACAATTATTTTTATCTGGTTTAAAATAAGCTTTACTTTTGTTAACTTTTGAAGTATTATTTTTGCTTAATTGATTGCTTTTCTTTGTTTGGTAGATTTCTTCATCTTCATTACTATATTCATCTTCATCTTCATTATTATATTCATCTTCATAATTTTCGTCATACTCTTCATCATCATACTCATCGTCTTCGCTATATTCGTCATATTCAGTATAATATTCAAAATCATTGTCTTCATAATCATCTAGTTCGTTATAGTCACCAGCTTCTTCATAGTCATCAGATTCATCAGATTCATCATAGTTATCAGATTCATCATAGTTATCAGATTCATCATAGTCATCAGATTCATCATCAGTTTCTTGATAATCGTAATTATCATCTATGCAGAAATATTTATCTTCTAAATTATCTATTTCATCGCAAATACCTTTGTAATTACTATCGTTGTAATAATAATCTTCAGCATCTTCTGCATTATTGTAACCTTGATATCCTTCTTCTTCATTGTCGTTTTCTATTATTAATTTTATATTGGCATTTATACCTAAATTTGAATTTGGCTGTTTCTTGATGCTTTCTTTTGTATTTGCTTTTGTATTTGCTTTTGTATTTGTTTTTGTATCTGTTGCTTTTTTACTTTGATTTGAAACTAATACTTGAACAGACTCATCATTTTTATTTTCTGTATCAAGATTTTCTTTTTTCTGTTTCTTTTTATTTACTTGTGATTTACTATTATTTTTTTCTTCTACTTTTTCTTCTACTTTTCCTAATTCTTTCTCTGCTACTTTTTCTAATTCTTTTTCTACTACTTCTTCTAATTCTTTTTCTACTAATTTTTTTCCTTGGGTTTGAGCGTTATTTCCTTCTACTACTTTTTCTAATTCTTTTTCTGCTACATTTTCTACTACTTTTTCTAATTCTTTTTCTACTGCTTTCTTTCCTTCAGTTTGAGCGTTATTTCCTTCTACTGCTTTCTTTCCTTCGCTTTGAGCATTATTTCCCTCTACTGCTTTCTTTCCTTCACTTTGAGTATAGTTTCCCTCTACTGCTTTCTTTCCTTCGCTTTGAGTGTAATTTCCTTCTACTGCTTTCTTTCCTTGTGGCTGAGTACTATTTTTTTGTTCTAATTTTTCTTCATTTCTTTGGAACAATATTTCTTCAAAATTATTGATTTTTTTACCAGTGAATCCAACTAACGCCGCTATGTTGTTATATGTGATTGCTATACCCTTAATATCACTATTTCGCTCATCTATTTCTACTTTTATTGAACCTTTACCGTTTTCGTTCACGAATAGTTCCCCAAGTTTTAATACCTCATAATTTCGATTTATCTCAAAAACTTTGTATCCATCTTTAATAAATTTAAGATTTTCAGCATTAATTGAGACTACTGTTTCTCCATTGTTTACTTCTACTTTTGCATACGCTTTTGGTATAATTCTATCTTTATTCCTAAAATATACGTCTTTAGCTTCAAGAATTATATAGTCTCTTTTGAACTTATTTTTATAGCTCAATCCTATAACCCCCTTACATAATTTCTCTAAATAATATATGATTAAAAATAGTAATATATGATTGAAAAAATAATATATGATTGAAAAAATAGTAATTAAACATCAATTTAATATTATTTTTGGCATTTCTCATAATAAGACTTATAAGAAGTTGAAATAAAATCAATGTAATAAGTCTTGATATTCGAAGTGCGAAAACATCCGTTTTCTATCATATGCACTTCTCATAATAAGACTTATAAGAAGTTGAAATAAAATCAATGTAATAAGTCTTGAAAAACTGAGATAGAAAATCTTTGATTTTCGTAATCGAAGTTTCCTACTTGGTTCGAAGTGTGAAAACATCCGTTTTCTATCATATGCACTTCTCATAATAATTAAGATGCTATATCCTCTTAATTGAGAAAGAAGCTTATTTTATTTACAACAAAAAACGTCAACCATATTTATACGGTTGACGTCGTGAACTCTATATTTTTCATTATATTAATTCTTTGTTTGTGAGAAGATTTCGTTTGATAGTTTCGCAAATTCTTCTAAGCTAAGTGTTTCTCCTCTTCTTGTTTCTTGTATTTCTACCTTAGCTAAGATTTTTCTTATTGTTTCTTTATCTAGTACACCCATGCTCGAAAGAGAATTCAACAAAGTTTTTCTTCTCTGTCCAAAAGAAGCCTTTACTACAGCAAAAAACATATCTTCATTTTCAACTTGATATTTTTTGTAAGGTCTTACTCTAAGTCCAATCACTATTGAATCTACATTTGGTTGAGGGTAAAACATATGTCTTGGAACTTTTGCGACTATATCTGTATCGCAATAGTATTGAACTGCAACAGAAAGTGCTCCAAAATCTTTTGTACTAGGAACAGCGTTGATCCTTTGAGCGACTTCTTTTTGAACCATAACAACAATATCTGTTACAGGTATGTTTTCTTCTAAAAATTTCATCACAATTGGTGTTGTTATATAGTATGGAAGATTTGCAACCAACTTTACCTTATTTCCTTGAAATTTCTCATCTATTAATTCTTTTATATTCAACTTCATAATATCAGCGTTTACAACTTCTGCATTTTCGCATTCTGACAAAGTATCTTCCAAAATAGGAATAAGTTTTTTATCTATTTCTATGGCTACAACTTTTTTTGCACGCTTTGACATTTCATGTGTAAGAGTCCCTATTCCAGGTCCAACTTCAATAATATAATCCTCATCCGTAATATTCGCCCCATTTATTATTTTGTCAACAGTAGCGTCATCAGTTAGGAAATTTTGTCCTAGCGATTTTGAAAATTTAAACTTATATTTATCTACTACACTTCTAGTAGCTGAACTCGACGAAAATTTTGCCATTCACAAAACCTCCTAATTATTTTAGATTTTTTACTGCTTCTTCAAATTCTTCCCTTGTTACTCCATAATTATTTAATCTATTCAGCATTTGTTTTGCATTGGCATAACCTATTCCAAGTATTCTACCAACAAAATCTCTTCTACTAGAAGCATCTTCGTGACAAATAAGACCATTTTTAATTAAATCCGAATTTGAAAACATTTTTTCGTCAGTTGCAGTTTCTGTTCTGACTTTTTCAAGAGCTTGTAAAATGCTCTCTGGTGAAGCATTTTCTATGCCTATATCTCCATCTTTAAGAGCTTTTTCCCTTGGCAAAAATGCGTGTTTGCATCCTGGCACTGCTTGAGATATTTTCTTTCTTATTTTTTCGCCTGCAAAATCAGGATCAGTAAGTATGATTACTCCTCTTTTTTGTTGTGCTGATTTTATTCTTTCTATTGTCCCCTTTGGAAATCCATATCCACTTGTTGTTATGATTTCACATTCCAAAGCTTTTTTTACTGCTGCTCTGTCGTCCTTACCTTCAACGACAATTACTTCTTTTATCATAAATTCACCTTTTCTTAATAACTACGATTGTTTCTCAATTACTTATTCTATTCCAAAAAATTTTTTTGCATTTTCTGATGTTACTCTACATACTTCCTCATAAGTCGAGTTTATTTCCTCGGAAATTTTCTCTGCTACTAATTTTACTCTAGCAGGATTGTTTCTTTTACCTCTAAATGGTTCTGGCGACATATATGGCGAATCTGTTTCTATAAACATCTTCTCAATAGGTATTTCTCTGACTACTTCTCTAACTTTTTTGGCATTCTTAAATGTGACTGTTCCTGGAATCGAAATATAGCATCCCATTTTTATATATTCTTTTGCAAGCTCTACACTTCCACTATAACAATGAAGTACACATCCTATATCATCACTTTTGTATTTTTTTATAATATCAAATGTATCTTGATGTGCATCACGATCATGTATGATTATAGGCAGTTTCAATTCATTTGCAAGTTGTATTTGTTTTATAAACCATTCCTTTTGAATTTCTCTTGGAGAATTGTCGTAAAAATAATCAAGCCCTATTTCTCCAATAGCTACAACTTTTTTATGAGATGTAGCCAGTTTTTTCAAAATATCTAAAGAATCCTCATTTAAATCTTTTACATCGTGAGGATGCACTCCTACTGCAGCATATATAAAATCATATTTATCTGCTAATTCAATAGATGTTTTTGATGTTTCAATATCTGCTCCAGGATTCACTACATAATCTACATCATTTTCTTTCAATGATGCGATTAATTCTTCTCTATCTTCATCAAAACTCTCATCATTTAAGTGAGCATGAGAATCAAATAACATTTTTTAACCTTCCTTTTTTACTATGCTTTAATTTAGACTTCTATTAAGACTTATAGGAACT
This sequence comes from Clostridioides sp., assembly GCA_031272305.1. Lineage (GTDB taxonomy): Bacteria > Bacillota > Clostridia > Peptostreptococcales > Peptostreptococcaceae > Metaclostridioides. Next base: position 8,222 of record JAISUA010000215.1, on the reverse strand, counting down.
TGAAATAAAATCAAGGTAATAAGTCTTGATATTCGAACATAAATTTTCGTTTTTCAACGAAAATTCAGTTCTCATAATAAATATTATAAACAAAATACTATCTTACTGTACTTCCGTTTTTAGCTCCTTTTGCACACATAGGAATCAATTGTTCTCCATCTTCTCCTGCAAATAAAAGCATTCCTTCTGAATTTATACCTCTAAGTTTGACCGGTTTCAAATTGCAAACAACAGTTACTTCTTTTCCTACTAAATCTTCTGGTTTGTACCATTGTGCAACTCCTGATACAATTTGTCTTGTTTCTGGACCTATTTTTACTTGGAATACAAGTAACTTATCAGCTTTTGGATGTTTTTCACATTTTTCTATTATACCTGTTCTAAGTTCTATCTTATCAAAATCGTCTATTGTTATTTCTTCCTTGTGAACAAGTGGTTTTTCTTTTGGTTTATCTGAGAAAAGTTCTTCCAATTCTTCTACTTCTTTTTCAACATCAAGTCTTGGGAATAATACTTCACTCTTCTTAACCTTTATTCCTGCCTTTAATAATCCAAAAGTGGCTGTACCTTCCCAATTAGTAAGTTCGCTATTTTTTTCGATTCCCAATGTATCGAATATTTTGTTAGATGTTATTTCCATAATAGGAGATATCAAAGAAGCAATTATTCTTATTGACTCGCAAAGGTTGTATAAAACAGTATCCAAAACTTCTTTTTTGCTTTCATCCTTTGCCAAAACCCAAGGTTCTGTTTCATCTATATATTTGTTTGTTCTTCTTACTAATTTCCAAATTCCTTCGATAGCTTCATGATATTGAAGTTTATCCATCTCTGTTTCAAAAATTTCTCTTGATTCTTTAGCTTGCTCAATTAGTTGCTTGTCAAAATCTGTAGCTACTTTTGCTTCTGGAATTGTAGCATCGCAATATTTCTCAACCATAGCAACTGTTCTGCTTACAAGATTTCCCAGATCATTTGCTAAATCTGAATTTATTCTACTTATAAATTTTCTGTTGGTATAACTTGCATCTTGTCCAAAACTAAACTCTCTCAACAAGAAATATTTGAACGCATCTACACCATACTTATCAATAAGTGGTTCTGGATATACAACATTTCCTTTTGATTTTGACATCTTGTCTTCATCAAATAATATCCATCCATTTCCAAATACTTTATTTGGTATAGGTAAATCTAATGCCATAAGTAAAGCAGGCCATATGATTGTATGGAATCTTACAATTTCTTTTCCTACTAATTGAATATTTGCTGGCCAATATTTTTTAAATTCTTCATCATTTTCTGTCATATATCCAAGTGCTGTTATATAGTTACAAAGTGCATCTATCCAAACATAAATTACGTGTTTTTCATCAAAAGGAACTTTAATTCCCCAATCAAATGATGTTCTAGTAACACTCAAATCTTCAAGACCTTTATTAAGGAAATTTGAAACCATTTCGTTTCTACTGCTCATAGGAGAACAAAAACTATCATCCTTAAATAATTCTTTCAGTCTATCTTCATATTTTGACAATCTAAAGAAATATGACTCTTCTTTAACTACATAAGTATCTCTACCACAGTCAGGACATTTATTTCCTTCTAGTAATTGTGATTCTGTCCAGAAACTTTCACAAGGAGTACAGTATCTTCCTTCATATTCACCTTTGTAAATATCTCCTTGTTCGTATAATTTAGTAAATATCTTTTGTATAATTTTTGTATGTCTTGGTTCAGTAGTTCTTATGAAGTCATCATAAGAAATGTCTAATTTTTCCCACAATCTTTTTATCGCTGCAATTTGTTCATCTAAAAATTCTATTTCAGTTTTTCCTTCTTTGATAGCTGTCTTTTGAATTTTTTCACCATGTTCATCTGTTCCTGTAAGAAATTTCACATCGTATCCTTGAAATCTCTTGAATCTTGCTAATACATCTGCTGCAACAGTAGTATAGGTATGACCTATGTGTAACTTTCCACTTGGATAGTAAATTGGCGTAGTAACATAAAAATTTTTCTTTTGCATATACGTATTCTCCTTTAAATAAATTTAAAAAACGCCCCTATGTTTTCACATAGGGGCGAGGTTAATCACGGTACCACCCTAATTGTCTGTATAGACATCTTTCGAGACTATAATGCGTCCAACCATTTTATACTAAAGCACGTTGAAATCATTTTTAAAAAATTTTATCGAAAAATAAATATCTCATATATACTTATAAATAAACAAATTTCTTTAAATAAATTTTTAATACTTATTTATTAATGCTTATTTATTAATACTTTGTTTTTTAAATGACTTCATGCAGTTCGTATAAAAAACTCCAAGACCATCTTCAGCAAATTTATCACGTTAGATTCCACCAACCTCTAACTCTCTGTAGAAATTTCTCTGCCTACTCTTCTCTTCATCGTCTTTTATTAATTATAACCTTCTATTCAAATCTTATTCGAATTTGTGGATTTTGTCAATATTTAAGTTTAAATTTAGTATTTAAAATATAGCATTAATTTTTATATACTACTCTGTGCTAATTTTTTATACACTCCATCATTTTTTATTAAATCTTTCTCTATTCCTTCCTCAATTACTTTTCCTTTTTCCAACACATATATTTTATCAGCATCTTTTATCGTAGAAATTCTATGTGCAATTATAATCACTATTTTATCTTTGATATATGAATTAATATTTTTCAATATTCTATTTTGTGATATATTATCTAATGCTGATGTCGCTTCATCAAATATTAAAATTGGACTATCACTTAACAAAGCTCTTGCAATGGCAATTTTTTGTTTTTGACCCCCTGATATTTTTATTCCTTTTTCTCCCACTATTGTATGAACTCCATCTTCCAATTTTTCTATCAAACTATCTAACTCAACAGCAAAAATTATTTTTTTTAATTTTTCTTCACTTATATCTACATTTAAAGTAATATTATTTCTTATAGTATCATCAAAAATTAATAAATCTTGAGTAAGAATATTAATTTTTTTCCTTAAAGAAAGTAAATTTATATTCTTCAAATCTATATTATCTATAAGTATTTTCCCTTTATCAATATCCCAAAATCTATATAATAAATTTATTATAGTAGATTTTCCACTACCACTTCTACCTACTATAGCTGTTATTTCACCTTTTTTAAAATTTAAATTTATTTTATCTAAAATATTATTTTTTTCATCATTATATTTAAATTCAACATTTTTAAATTCTATGATATTAATATTTTTATTCTCAAGTCTTATAGCGTTATTATCAACTGCAATTTCTATATCTTCATCAATTATCGAAAAAACTCTATTAATAGAAACTTTCGCTTGTTCTATTCTAGTATTTGCTCTTATAATTGACATACAAGGACCTATTAACATTGATGTATATTGTTCAAATGCTATGAGTTCACCAAAACTCATATACCCTTTTATTATTTTATAACCACCATAGCTATATATAGCTATAGTAATTAATGAAGTAAATATAATTGACATAGATATATTTCCTGAAATCACTAAATCTAATTTGATTTCTTTATCAATTAAATTCTTCTCCTGTTTCAAATACGATGAAAAAAATTTTCGCTTCGACTTAGATATTACAACATTCATAATATTATTTACATATTCTTGAATAATATTAGAAAGATTACCATTATTATCTCTTAAATAGGAGGTCATTTTACCAATTAACTTAGATATATTTTTTTGCAATACTATCAAAAGAACCTGAAAGAAACACACTATTAAAAATAGATCTAATTGAATTTTCACTAAAAAAATAAATGAAACTATAGCAGTAACAAAATCTAAAATGAGATTGAATATTAACTCTGCACCAAAATTTTCAATCATGTACATATCACTTTCAATTATAGACAATAAATTTCCTGTTTTTATATCAGAATAATATCTTCCAGATAATTTTGATAAGTGATTTAATAACTTTACTTTTAATTGTACAGTTACTCTGCTTTTAATAATAGAATATAAATAAGATAATAAAACATCTAATAATGCTATTATAATTTTTATAGTTATGTAAACTATTGTTAGTTTTACTAAAATACTTATATTCATCTTTTGTATACCTTTGTCAATTATTAATTTTGTTATTTGTGGTACTAACAAAGATGATATTGCTATTATAACTACTATAATAAAAGCTGATAACAATTTAAATTTATTCTTTTTTAATGTTAATTTTAAAATTCTTAAAAGATTCTTATTAGAGTTTGTACAACTATTTTCTTTTTTACGTCTTTTTTTCATTTTATTCAACCTCTCACATCAAAATACAAAATCATATAAAGAATAAATTGATTCTAAATTATTATAAGTAACCTCATTATATGTTATATGTATTTTCAATCTTATCTCTAAAAACTTTATAAAATCATAAACATTTTCTATTCCAATAATAAGATATATTGCTTCATTACTTATTTTTAATTCTTCTTTTTTACTTATTTTTTTATTTTGAATTAAATTTCTAAATTCAATTATCAAATCAACTAATATTTTTAATTTAATTAAATTATATTTATTTTTATTCATAAATTCTTTTTTAAATATATTTTCTTCATTTATTGAATCTTTATATACTTTATTTTCAATTTGTTTATTTACGTCACTATTTTTACATATTAAATTTATTAACTCATCATTGCTTATACTAATATCTTCAAATAAAGTTGATATATAACCTGAAAAATATGCTGTTGAATAACTATTTCCACCAAACATTCTATATTTTTCGTTTTTGCATGGCAAAAGCCTGTAATTATATTTACATAAACATTGTATTTCTTTGTTTTTATTAAATAAATATGGCTTTATATCTATATTTGTTCTTTGTACTCCTATCACTCCTTTTAAATAACTCGGTAAACTTCTTGAATTTGTATTATCAGAAGAACATATTAATAATTTATTTTTCCAGTTAGCATATTCTACCACTTTCTTCATTTCATTCTCATACTCATCATTTAAAGTAGAACAACTCATTGACACTATCTTTATATCCTTTTGTTCAGCTGCATATTCTATTGATTCTACTAATTTTTTTACACTAGTTTTAGAATCTTTATTAAGAACTTTTACTACATTTAATTTTATATTGTTATTTACTCTAAAAATTTCAGCGGAACATGAAGTTCCATGTCCGCTGTCATCTTTTAAATCTATCATATCTGTACCATAAGTGTTGATATTTATTCCTTTAATATTCTTATTTCTAAATTCTTTAAACTCTTTATTTATACCACTGTCAATTATCAATATAGACATATTATGCACCTACTTATCTTAATCTATCTCATTTATTTCTTCCATAAAGTTTTCTCTACGCAAATTATTGAACGCTCTTACACTAGTAAGTTTGATAATTACAAACAATACAACTAAAGCAATCACATTCACTACTACAAACTGCATATTTACTAACTTAATATTGTCAAATGGTTTTATCGTTATATATCTCACAACAAGCAGAGGTACAATCGTAATCACATAACTAATAAGTACATACACTAGATTTTCTATATCTATTATAGATTTTATCTCCTTACTTGTGATTCCTATTGCTTTTAGTAGAGCAAATTCACGTTTTCTACTGTTAATATTAGTGACAACTGTATTGCAAAAATTAAATAAAGAAAGTAGAATAACAACGCCTATGATTAAAGCAAACACCATTGCTTTTTGACTGAATTCCTTTTCAAGTCCTGCTGCTTCTTGTTTGTACGGCACTACTACACCTTTTCCTGCCTCACCGACTATTCTATTCAACTCAGATTCTATATACTTAGAATTTGATAACTTACTTGTCCATATATCGAAACGTTCATAAGAAGGCTTACCTGTCAACTTGTTAAATTGATTCACAGACATAATACCACATATAGACGATGAACCTGACTGACTAGCTATAGGAGGATATGTTATTATACCTGCTACTTCAAATTTATGAGCTTGATCAAAAGTTAGATTATCGTCATCTACATCAGTGTCATACGTAAATATATCAATTTTGTCACCAACTTTTAAGTTCAAAGCTTCTTTAGTAACAGAATCTACATAGATATATTGTTTTTGATTCAATTTATCTAGATTCTCCTTGCCTTCAACCAATACTTTATCTAAAATATCTGTATTTTCTATTCCTAATATCGTTGAACTAATTCTATATTTTTGAGTATTATTTGCAGTTTTAACTTTTTCCCAATAATTTTTTTCCAAATTTAATTTGACTACAGAACTATTTCTATTTAATTTGTTCTCATCTATCAACATACGAAATTCTTTTTGTCTGGAAGCATTTACTTTCTTGACACCACTTATCGATTCTATCTCTTTCAAAGTAGAAGCGTCATAGCTTTTTGAATAATCAACGTCACTTTGTATATCTATGTTGTTAACTAAAAAATCTCCAGGTATCCATATACCAATACCTCCATCACCCAAGAAATTTGCAGTTGACTTAGTATACAGCATAAGTGTCAAAAATATAACTATGCAAATTGAAAAAATCGATAATATAGATCTCTTTTTATTTCTCTGAATATTTTTAGCTGATAAATTCCCATAACTTTTGAATATCTTCCCAACAAATGAACTTAATCTTGATTTAGGTTTTAAGTAAATTTTTTCTACTGTATTTCTAATACATATCATTGGGTCAACTTTTATAGAATCTTTTATCGGTTTAAACACTGCAACTATTACTGTGACCACGCTTAAGCAAGCCGTAATCATACACAGATCAAAATATCTGCTAGTTTTTATTTCATCTACATACTTCATGCTATAAATTGTACCTATTATATATTCCTGCGAAATATTAGAAACAAACAAACCTAGAATAATACCTATTGGAATGCTTGCAATCAGATATACACAAATTTCACTAAAAATAATCTTTAGAATATCACTAGGAACAAATCCAATAGATCTCATAATTCCAAAATCTTTTATTCGCTTTGAAATCAAAACATAAAAAATATTATATATCAAAAGAGCAGTAGTAAAAGCAAGTACAATATTTATCGCTATGTATGGAAGTTTTAAATAAAATCCATCAGACACAGCTTTTATCAAAGCATTGTTATAATATAGTTGCTTTTCATTTAACTTTTCGTCTTTGATCAATTTTTTACATTGTTTCTGAATATTCTTTTCTGATTTAAATCTACATGAGATGTGGCTTACTTTATTTTTCAAAGGAATATTTTTCATAATGCAATCTTTGCTTACAACCCCCGTTAAAGAACCTTGTGCCTTAAGTGTAGCATTTGACTTTATTACTCCTACTATTTTAAATTCTTTTTCGCCTGTATATAATATTTTTCCATTAAAATCAGGCAAATCATATTTAAATCTAACATATGTTCCTATTGGATTTTTTATTTTATTTTTCTCAATATAAAAAGAATCTATAGCTATTTCGTTTTCTTTTTGTGGCATATTTCCTTTTTGCAAAGGATATATATCAATCATATCTTTAGAAATCTCATCTTCATAACCAATCTGAAGTGTCATGCCATTGTCAACATTGCTAAGACCTAAAGTATATTGTTCTCCAACAACTTCGATAGCTGGATTTGATTTGATTTTTTGTATTTCTTCATTAGTTGGATTTGCATACATAAAATGTTTATTTCCCAACTCTTTCTTAGCTTGGTCTACCATAATGTTTCTTACGTCTTCGCTTATGATGTTCATTGTTAGGAAAAATGATGTCGAAATGATTATACTAAGAATAATTATCAAAGAACTTGTCTTGTTTTTAAGTATATATTTTTTTACTATTTCATTCAAAGCCATAATTTCCACCTACCCTCTTATAACACCGTCTTCTATAGTTATAATCCTATCTGCATACTTTGCAATGTCTTGATTATGAGTAATCATAAGTATAGTTTGATTGTATTTTTTCTTTGATTCTAGAAGTAAATTAAGTACATCTTGTTCTGTCTTTGTGTCAAGATTTCCTGTAGGTTCATCTGCTAAGATTATAGCTGGTTTATTAACCAATGCTCTAGCAATTGCTACTCTCTGCTGTTGACCTCCAGATAACTGACTTGGAAGGTGATTCCTTCTTTTTGATATATCAAGTAAATCCATAAGTTCTTCTATATAGTTTTGTTCGTAATTTTTTTCTTGCAAAATTTTATTTTTTGAACTTTTATCTTCGTCTGCTTTTGAAGTTT
>JAISUA010000198.1 GCA_031272305.1 Clostridioides sp. | reverse complement strand
ATTCTGTAAATCCAAGTACTCTGTAATTACTTGTGTGTACTTTCATAAGAGCTTTTGTATTTTCAGTGATTGCACTTTCGTAATCATCTAAATGTGTCTTATTTGTAGCTCCTACTTCTACAAGATTTGCACCACTAAGTGACATTATACTAGGTATTCTAAAAGAACCTCCTACCTCTACAAGTTCTCCTCTTGATACTATTACTTCACCGTCTTTTGCCATAGTAGACAAAACAAGAAGTACTGCAGCTGCATTATTGTTTACAACAAGAACATCTTCTGCTCCTGTCAATCTTCTTATAGTGTCCACTAAATGTTGATATCTAGATCCTCTTTTTCCTTCTTCAAGATTGTATTCTAGATTGGAATATCTAGATGCAGCTATCCAAAGTTCATCTCTTATACTTTCACTTAAAAGAGAACGTCCTAAATTTGTATGAAGTATTGTTCCTGTTGCATTTATTACTTTTCTCAAAGTTAAAGAATACTTGTATTTTATGCTAAGTATAGCATTTTTAACCAAATCTTCGGTAGAAAAACTAAATGTATCTATATCTTCACCAGAAAGTTTGATTATTTTATTTCTATATGTTTCTATTTCTTCTCTGATAGATTCTAGTACTAAATTTCTTGGATATTCTTCTAAAATACTTTCAATTTCTTTAGTATTAAGCACTTCATCAACTGAAGGCAACATCATAAAAAGCCTTTTTTTACTCAATATTATCCCTCTTTCTCTCAATATTTCTCATAAATCTATACATTTAACATTTTTATTTGTATATTGACTATTATCTTATTTTTATCATTTTATCGTTTTTTGATATATCATTTTTGAATTTAAAAGTTGTTTTTCTTAATATGAATAAATTTTTCTTGTTTCTCAACTACTTGTCCAACTATTTTTGCTTCTAATGCTCCATTTGACAACATATCTTCTATAACTTCTCCTGCAATATCGCTACTTACTGATACTAAAAGTCCTCCTGAAGTTTGTGGGTCGTGTAACACATCTATCACAGCTTGTTCTATATTTTCTTCTGAAATAACATCTTCTTTTGCAAAATACATATTTTTGTACATTCCTTGAGGAATTATACCCATTCTTGCCATATCCAACGCACCTTCAATTATTGGCACTTCATCAGAGAAAATTTCTATTGTAACATCAGAACCTTTTGCCATTTCAAGTGCATGTCCTACAAATCCAAATCCTGTTATATCAGTAGCTGAATTTATTTCAAATTTATCGAAACTCATAGCAGCATATTTATTAAGATGTGCCATAGTTTCTATTACTTTTTCAGATATTTCATTACTTACAAGGTCTTCTTTCATAGCTGTAGACAATATTCCAGTTCCTATTGGCTTTGTAAGTATAAGTTTGTCGCCAACTTTTGCAGTAGCATTTGAAAGCACTCTGCTTGGATGAACGATTCCAGAAACTGATAAGCCATACTTAGGCTCTTTGTCGTCTACTGTATGGCCTCCAACGAGCAAAGCTCCGCTCTCTCTAACTTTGTCAAATCCACCTTTTAGAATTTCTGCTAGAACATTCATATCGTGACAAGAAGGAAAACAAACTATATTCATAGCTACTATTGGTTTTCCACCCATTGCATACACATCTGAAAGTGAGTTAGCAGCTGCAATTTGTCCAAATTTAAACGGATCATCTATCATTGGTGTAAAGAAATCCAAAGTTTGAATCAACGCTGTGTCATTATTTATTTTATAAACAGCAGCATCATCAGAAGTATCTAAACCTATTAAAAGATTGTTTACAAGTTCATTGTTGTTTTTTGGTAACTGAGAAAGTACAGATGCCAGAACCTCTGGTCCTATTTTAGCAGCTCAACCTCCTGCAGTTGTCATCTCAGTAAGTCTTTTAAACTCTTTAGCCATACTGTTTTATCTCCTTTATGTTTTTGTTTTAGTGTTTTTAATTAGTAAATTTTTAAGTTATAATTATTTCTATACAAATTATAATTATTGGCTACAACTTGATATAGAATTTATAATTGTTCTCTATAATTAAGAAAATATATTCTAGCTTGTTTGCTAAAATATCTTTAACTATAATTTAATATATCACAAAAGAAAGAATTTAACCACTGTTGACTATTTTTTAATCCAAAAAATTAAATAATTTTCTATTTCAACTATATTAGTTCAAACAATTACGACAATATCACTTATGATTCAAATTATCAAATTTTTTATCAATTAACACAGATGCTATCTTTCAATGCCTCAAATTTTTTATCTCCTATTCCACTTACATTTTTTATATCATTTATAGTTTTGAAAGGTCCTTTTTCAGTTCTATACTTAATTATTTTCTTAGCTGTAGCCTCTCCTACTCCATCTAATTTTTGAAGTTCACTTTCGTCTGCTGTGTTTATATTTATTTTAGATGTATTAGATGTATCTCCTGAACTAGAAACATCGCTAATATCAGCATTTGATACATTGTAATTTACTTCTTCTCCAATCTTTGGAACTATATAATGTTTTCCATCTTCGACTTTAAGAGCAAGATTGATCGCATTTAAATTCGCATTTTCAGTTGTTCCTCCTGCACTCACTACAGCATCGTAAAGTCTAGAACCGTTTTTTATATTTACAAGTCCTGGATTTATAACCTCACCACTTATGTATACTGTGATTTCACCTTGTGGATTTGAAGTTTTGGCTGCTTCATTTTTACTACTTCCATCTAATTCTTCAAATTCATCATCATTATTTACTTCTTCCTCATCTTTTGAATTCTCTTCATTTCCTGCATCACTTACTACATACATACCCCCTTGATAAAAGAATTGTCTATACACCATAGTTCCTACTGATAAAATTAAAACACTCACAATAATTATTATTTTTTTATTATTCATCATTTATTCCTCCTTTTCTTCAATTATTGACAATTTTATGTTATACTAAAATAGGTAAATTAAAAAAAAGGGGTTTTGGGATGAAAAAATTTTTTTCTACGATATTAATTAGTACGCTAATAGCTACTTCTACGTTCAATGTTACTAAAAATAATTTATATGCAGTCGAAAATAATAAACCTTCGACAAACATTCAAAATAATACTAATGAAACAAATGAGCAGATTGTCGTTTCAAAAAATACACAAGACGATTCTCTGCAACAAATTCTTACTGATGATACTTCTAATGTTGAATCTAATTCAGATACTGCTTCTTTTGATATAGTGGCAACATCTGCATTTTTAATTGATTATAATACAGGAAGAGTTCTGTATGCAAAAAATGCTGATAAAAAAATTTATCCTGCATCAACAACAAAAATGTGGACTGCTTACAATGTACTTAAGAATGTCAAAGATTTGGATACAGTCATAAAGATTGAAGATTTGCCTGCTATCGATGGATCAAGTATGTACCTTACAAATGGAGAACAGTTTACTATTAAACAACTTCTACAAGCTTTACTTATACATTCTTCAAATGACGCTGCATTTGTCTTAGCAAGATATGTAGGTGGTGGAGATGTAACTAAATTTATAGATATGATGAATGCTGAAGCAAAGTCTATAGGATGTTCTAATACTCATTTTAATAATCCTCATGGACTTCCTGATGAAAATCATTATACGACAGCACACGATATGGCCTTGATGGCGAGAGTAGCTATGAGCAATTCGATATTCAGAGAAATAGTAAAAACAGAATTTATATCATTTGCCGCTACTAAAGAATATCCTTATGTGAGATATTTTGCAAACACAAATAAATTTCTTTCTTCAAAAGAAACTATGAATTATAAAGGAAAACAAGTTCCTATGAAATATGGCATTGTAGACGGAATAAAAACAGGTTATACTGATGCTGCTGGAAAATGTTTGCTAACAAGTGCAACAAAAGATAACAGAAGAGTTATTTGTGCAGTTTTTCAATCTACTAACGAAGGGGTTTATCTTGATTCAAGAACATTGCTTGATTATGGACTTGATAATTACTACAACGAATACATTGTAAATAGCAAGGATTCTTTCAAATCTGAACCTATTTATTTTTCACAAGAAAAAGAGTTACTTTACAAACCAGAAAATAATTATTATCTTACATTAGATAATAACGAACAAAAAAATTACATCACTAAAGATAATTTTTCTGTTAAGACTCACCTAAATGTTATTAATAAAGACATAAAAAAAGGTGATGTTGTTGGACATATAAATGTATATTTAGATGATAAAGAAGTTAAAAAAATTAATTTGATAGCTCAAAACAATGTTACAGGTATATTTGGAATAATTCCTTCTCAAAAACTTATAATAATATCTGGTTTATCAATAGTGTCATTGTTGGTATTGATAATAGTATTATTTAAAATAAGAGCAAACTCTAGAAAAAAAGATGTGTTTGTCGACAATAAATAGGATAATTTATTAAACATTAAATATAGGATAGTATTATATAATCCTGTCGCTTAGATTGCACTTCGTGTGATTGCAAGCCTAAAATTTAATCTTACGAACAATATATTATACTTACGAACAAACAATATATTATAATTTAATATAATTCAGTAAAAAAGCTGATAGAATTGTTTATACATTCGTTCGCTACTTCCATACTTTGTATGGACTCAAGCTATAATCGAATATTCCAAACAATATCTATCAGCTTTTTATGCAACTTTATTATCATATTTCTATTCAGCTATTAAACAAGCTCCTTTTGTGTCAATGTTCAATTCTCTTATTTCAGCATTATATGGAAGTTTCTGCAATTCATTTATGAACTCTTCCCTTTTCTCTTCTGGAGTAAGTATCATTATTGTAGTTCCTGCACCACTCAAGTATACTGCATAGCCTTTTAATTTTTCATTAATTTTTCTTATTTGTTCTAATTGAGGTACAAGTTCTTTTCTGAATTTTTCATGGAATAAATCTTTCTCCATCATTTTGCCAGCAAGCTCTAGATTTCCTTTTAGAATATGTGCAACCATAACATTCGCTATTGAACTTGCTTTTACTGCATTTGCATAGTCGAAATTTTTTGGTAAAACATTTCTAGAAGTTGTTGTAAGTAATTTTTCTTCTGGAATATAAGCTATCAATGAACATTCTGGAAAATCGCTTTTTAAATATATTACTTCATCATCTATATAACTTGCAACTACAAAACCTCCACAAATTGCTGGTACTACATTGTCAGGATGACCTTCCATTTGTGTGGCAATATTTATCTTTTCTTGTTTGCTAAGCCCTAAGTTTTCAAGATAATTTGCAAGTTCAATACCTGCTATTATAACACTTGAGCTACTTCCAAGTCCTCTTGTCATAGGAATATCTGTATCCATATATATAATATGTGGTGTAATATAAGATGCTACTATTTTTGCAGTTTCAATAAGGAGATTTGTTTCATCGGTTGGTATCTCACTCCCTAAATCATGATGAATCATCCATTTTTCAGATGGTTTACCTATTTCAATAGTTAAATAGCTATCCACTGCTATACCACATGAATCGAATCCTGGACCCAAATTTGCACTTGTAGCAGGTACTCTTATCTTCATAAGAAATCTCCTCCTTCTTAATAAAATATTTTTAAAATTTTTACTTTTTAAATTTCTATTTATACTTTTGTTTTTTAAATCTATTTTTTAATTTTTTTATCCCTACTTACAATTTTATTTTTTTAAATCTATTTGTAAAATTTTTTATCCATACTTATAATTTTATTTTTTAATCTATTTTTAACATTTATTTATAGTTTTGATTTTATAAATACTTTTATTTCTTCTAAATTGCTCGCTTTATTTATTTTTAAATCAGTAGCATTCATTGCATTATCAGGATCTTTCAAGCCATGTCCTGTCAATATGCACACAACTGTTTCTCCTTGTTTTATCTTGCCTTCTTTCAAATGTTTGATAACTCCTGCGACTGAAGTTGCAGAACCAGGTTCAGCAAATACACCTTCTCTTGAAGCAATAAGTCTATATGCTTCTAAAATTTCTTCATCAGTAGCAAAATCAATATATCCATTTGATTCATCTCTAGCTGCTTCTGCTAATTTCCAACTTGCAGGATTTCCTATTCTTATAGCTGTAGCTACAGTTTCAGGTTTGTCTATTACTTCCCCTTTGACAATAGCCGCAGCTCCTTCTGCTTCAAATCCATGCATTCTTGGAAGAGATGTATTTTTTATTTCACTCCATTCTTTGAAACCTTTCCAATATGCAGATATATTGCCTGCGTTTCCTACTGGTATTGCAAGAACATCAGGTGATTCTCCCAATTGTTCACATATTTCGAACGCAGCTGTCTTTTGGCCTTCAATTCTATATGGATTGACTGAATTTACAAGTGCAATTGGCTCTGTTTCGGCGATTTCTCTTACTGATTTCAATGCATCATCGAAATTGCCTGATATTTCAATTATTTCTGCACCATAAATAACAGCTTGTGACAATTTTCCAAGTGCAATCTTTCCTTCAGGAATAACAACAAATGCTTGGATTCCTGCTCTTGCTGCATATGCAGCTGCTGCAGCACTAGTATTTCCTGTAGAAGCACAAATTATCGATTTTGCTCCATTTTCGATGGCTTTTGCTACAGCCATGACCATTCCTCTATCTTTAAAAGAACCTGTAGGATTTAATCCTTCAAATTTAGCATATAAATTTATTCCTAGATCTTTTGATATATTTTCCATAAATATAAGTG
>JAISUA010000227.1 GCA_031272305.1 Clostridioides sp. | reverse complement strand
AACTGACCTGTGATTGTATATTTCACTTTATCATCCTTATTGAAATATTTCTTAGCATCTGCTGGATCTGTAAATTCCTTTGTAATAGCTGTATCTCTTACATTTTTTGGATATACATGAACATTGTAGTTCCAACTGCCACCATCTTTTGAACTGTATGGAAGTTTAATAATAGTCATTTCACACTTATCATAATTAGCAACTGACTTTGTTTCTTCCAATACATAGTATCCTACCTCAAGATTTTTCCATTCAACAATACCTTTATCGTCTGTTACTTTCGCACTTATAGTAGTAGCAGCATCTTTTGCATCTTTAGGAGTTAGATCCTTTGTAATTGTCTGACCACTCAATTGAGAAGCATCTACTTTATATAGTGTAAATTCTACTCCTGGTAGTGGAATACCAAGACTACTTGCTTTGTCACCTGTAATTTCAGCACCATTTCCAGGTATACTAGAACCTGTTGTTCTCTTGATCTTATGCACTGTGATACTACAATCATTTCTACTTGGATCTGGCAAATCAGGATTACCTGCTGCTAAGATATTAAGTGTTTGCCCTATCATACAAATTACTAACGCTAAAACACATACAAGCGATGTGCTTTTCTTAAAACTATGTTCTTTCATTCAATTGCCTCCCTTTAAAAATATTTTTTAGATTTTAAATATATAGCAATTAATTAATTTTATCGATGATATTGACGGCTTATATATATTCATTCTCAACCTTATTCCTTTAAATATATATAACAATAAATATAAATACAGACTTTTTAATCAAATATAAATATAAGCTTTTTAATCCCTTACTTTTACTTAGTTTGATATTTATATTTATGTCATCAAGATTTACTTTTGCTCAATTATAATGACTCCTACACACATATGATTACTACCCCTTAAAATTAATTAACCTTACTACCTTGTTTTTTGTTTTTTTGAATACACATTATATTTTTAATTATCTTTAATTCTTTTTTCTAAATAATCTCGTATGATGTCTATAGAAAACCACTGTGATCTCTATAAGAGTCAAACCTATCGCAAAAAACATCAACACACCATTTCTACCAGCGTAAGGAAGTGCCATCATCTTCATAACAGGAAGTTTGTATCTATCCTTCTCTACACTTGTATCTACTGCAAATGCTGGTGGAAGCATAGCCCCTTTTCCTGTGATGATTATACGATCATCTACTGGTTTCGTATTGTCTACTGCTATTTCCCACTGACCTACAGGTCTATCATAATCTTTTGGAGTCTTTGTTTGCACTAACATATACACACCAGTATCTAAATATCCAAAATCAACATAACCTTTGCTGTCACTTATTTTATTCGAAACAATAAGTGTGAAATCTCCTGATGCCACATTATTATCTGTCACGACGTCATCTGTAGCAGTATCCTTCTTTAGATACAGGTCAAATCCTACATTTGGCAGTATCTCTGATAGATCTTCCATCTTCACCGTAGTAAATTCTAACTTTGCTCCATGTTCATTGCCTATTTTGTACACTACTTGACTTCCACTTGTGTCAGCCACTACTTCTGGTGGCATCTCTCCTGTGCTTGATGCCACTCGAGTGAATTTGATCGCATCAGCTCCATTAAGCTCATGAGCTACTACTATCGTCCAATGACCTTCAGGAGTCTTATATCCAAATGGTGCAGAGTCTTCTGTAATGGTGTAATTGCCATCAAGCAATGTACCAAAATCTATCTTACCATCCTTGTCACTTTCAACTTTCCTAGTGTCAAAATTATGTCTATCTTCATTTAAGTTCTCTATTGTGAACTTAGCCCCTTTGACTGCTACTTTGTCATCGTCACTGTCAACTTTCTTTATGACTAGAGGAGTCTCTATTGGTTTCTCAACTATGATAGTTGCAGCTTCTTTGAATTTTGCATCTCTATAAGCATACTCTCTAGTCGTTTGGTCTACCTGTGTATTAGACGGATTGGCATTTCCGATATCATTGTTTGTAAGTGCGTTAGCAGTTCCAAGCTCTTCTGAATGATTTCCTGATTTATCATTCAAAAATATCTGAAGAACATCTCCTTCTGCAAGATTGTTTGGAAGATTTAGCTCAAACTTGCCATCTGCTCCTACTTCTGAGGTACAGCTTGTTTCATCAGTGCCATTTCTAGAGAGTGTAACCTTTGCTCCCACTTCCTCACCTTCTCCGTGTATCTTAGTCGTCAAATTATTAGGATACACGTGCTGAGTCGTGAGTTTGGCAGGTTCTGGTGGTGTTATATCTATGACTGTTATCTTAGCCTCAGGCGATATCATATTGGTATTTCGCCATGCTACAGCCGACAGTTCTTCCCCAGCAGTTCGAAATACATCGTCTGGTGCGTGTGGCCTCCACGAGAACTCTTTGGTCGTATTATCAAAATTGCAACCGTTATTGTTTGTACTTCCATCAGAACACATATCTGGACTTTGTGTTCCATTTGGAAGAGTCATCCTCATACTTGCTATCCTTAGATTGTCTGCATATATTGGAGCTACAATAGCATCTCCATTCTCGTCGAAAGGTTTTTCTCCACCTACTGGGAAAAGTCCTAGTATGATTCTTGCTCTAAGTGTCTTATCTGCATCTGTAATAGGCTCCCATTCTACTTTTGGTTCTACACCAAGTCCAGATATTCTAGCAACTTTATCTACTTGGAATTGTTGCTCAAGATTGCCGTCTGTAGAGCTTTGTTTACAATAATATGGAAAATCCTTGTTTTCGTTATTTTCTTCGTGTGTCAGTCTAAATTCTTCTACTGATGGATAACTTCCAGTTGGATTTCCATCTAGGTTGTCAGTATTATTCCATGTATCTATATCTGAGTCTTTTATTATGAACTCACTTCCAGTTGCATGTTTTCCAAATTCGATAGCTCTACCTTTCTTATTATTGTTTCTAATAACAAACGCTTTTGGATTGTCTATTATAAACTTATTATTAGTCGGGTGTTTATACTCTGATAAACTTCCATTTTGTAATTCTAATTGGTTAGAATGGGTAAAGTTTATCACACCTTCATTATGATCAGTTTCGCAATTGCCATATATATATACCTCACTCCCTGGCTCAAATGTCGTGACTGTATTATTTGCACGTACTACTGATTGATCAGTAATTCCTACAACAGCTTTAACTCCTGCATATGCAAAAGTAGAGCTACCTTTGTATCTACTAAGTAAATTGACTACGCTTCCCTTTTTAGCCGTGAATGTAGCTCCATCTGTATTATACCTAAATGCATTACCTCCTACAGATACATTATATGTAGCGTTTTCTTCCACTGTTATAGAATTAAAAGACTTATATATCGCTGGATAATTAGTATAATTTGTTGCGTTACATAAAAATACAAAACTATCATGACCTATTGTAGCACTCCCATCTCCCATTGTATTACCACCGTTTTCTTTATCACCGTCTCCAGAATGTTTATTATCAATAAACCATATTACTGAGTAATCTTGATATGTTACTGTACCCAAATAGTAACAGTATGGTTCAAATATAAGCTTACCTACGTAGAAATTTTCTGAACCTGTCACTATATCGTTATAACCCCATACACTTATCTCTGCCCTGATTGCTTGTATAAGTCTACCTGGAATATAATGTGAACCAAGTCCCTTTCCTTCTTTATATTTTGTGGATACATTACCTATGCGATAATACCATTTAGATATATCATTTCCTAAATTATCATACTGAATTCCATAATAATTTTGACTTGATCCTCCTTTATTATATGCATCATCAAAATCACCTCCATTTATAAATGCCCACGCTGAATTATAATCAGGATAGCCCTCCATAGTATCTATACAAGTTATATCATGCATATAAAACACAGGATCTTTACCATTTGTTATATTTGGTTTACCTAGATTTAATGAACCTTGTTGTGGAGTAGCACCTAGTAATGTTGTATATATCTCTAGTTTATGACCTTGTCCATCTATCTCTATTGAATTCTGTCTTACTATTGCTACCTCTGTAATAATCCAATCTTTATCTTTCTCTGGTTTTATATCATTTTTTAACACTATCTTAGATACACTATTATCTATATATGCTTTTCTAAACGCTTTCCAATCTGATACTTCCACCACATTTTTATCTGGATCGAATCCATGTTTTTGATACCAAGCTTCATTCGCAGCTTCATTTGAACTTGTTATAGTCGGATCAGCATCGTACTCTTCTTTTGTCATACTTCCTTTGATACCTGTATGTTCTAGCTCATACCCATCGTTACTTCCAAGCTTTGCACCACCACCCATCATATTGCTAAAAAAATTCTGTATATTATTGTTCAACTCACTAAGCACACCTGTATTTTGTTTATCTGTACTCTGTTGTTGATCTGTTTTGCTATCTGTACTCTGTTGTTGATCTGTTTTGCCATCTGTACTCTGTTGTTGATTATTTTTATCGTCTGTACTTTGTAGTGTGTTTTTATTTTCTGTATTTGTATTTTCTTGTTGTGTATTTTCATTTTCTTTTCTGTTACTCTTGATAGAACCACCTTTAGTAATACTTGAAATATTGTTAGTATTAGTTGATTCTATAGCTGATGCAATTTCTAAGTAATTGTTAAATATTACGCTACTCCCAAAAACAAAACATAAAACTAAACTTATAACTTTATTCTTCATAATTCATCTCCAAATCAACTGTAAATAATTAATTCAATCTAAAAATTTTAAGTATTCTTTAATTCTTTCAAAGAAGCAAAATGCAACTATAACTTTAGATTTTCTTGTAAAGAAAACCTTAATAAGTCTAATTTATATATTGTTTAGACTTACTTGGAAATATTTCTTTATAAAGTTAATTTCATTGTTTAGACTTACTTTGAAATATTTCTTTAGCAAGTTAATTTCATTTATGATTTTTAACTTATTTTGAAAATATTTTTTTAAGATATTCTTTTGCTTCTTTTGAGTATTTTCTACTCACACTTAACTCTGTACCATCATACAAAAACACCTTGTTGTAAGTAAATTGTTTTATATATCTGCAATTTACAAGACATGATTTGTGTATTCTAATAAATCCATCCTCTTTAAATTTTACCTGCAAATTATTGATAGTATTGTAGAAACTGTCTTCGCCATCTACTGTGAACATCTTTATTTTCCGTTCGTTTGACTGGAAGTACATGATCCTTTTCTTATCGGCAAAAGACATTTTTCCATATACTTTATACGAAAAAAGATCTCCTTTCTCTATTTTTGAATAATTGTCATTTCTTAAGTACAAAATTTGATCTAACATAACTTTCTACCCCCATTGATGATTTTATTATTTTTTAATAAACTTTTTGCGAACATTGCTTCGAAAATTCCATATATAATGCTTCTTATAATGCTTCTTTCGATTATCAGACAAATTTCTACTATTGTCTGAAATTTGTTATATTTCGACTTTCAATCGTTATATATTAGGTATTTCTCTTACTTATTTTGGTTGTACACTATACAACCATTTTCATTAATGATTGCAAAATCATTACATGACAACTATTGTATAAAACTTTATGATTAACAAAGGATGTTGTTTTTTTCTTTACTAGTCTTGTATTGTGATAAATAAAACTTGTATTGTGATAAATAAAACTTCATAAATTTTAAAAAAATAAAATTTGGCCATTGTAAAATAAAATTTTATTTATTGCTAATTTTTTTTAATTTATTGCTAATTATTTTTTTAATTTATTGCTAATTTTTTTTCGATTAGATCTTTTACAACTTTGATATTTTTAAAAATATAATGGTGTTTTTCATAGTTTTATATATACAACTTTTCTTTTTATTTTTCAATATGGTTTAAAAAACTAACTTGTATGTTGAGTTAAATAGACAGTTTCTTGACGTTTAATATGACGTAAACAGTGACTATCTAGTAAATTTACTAGTTAATTTGCCTAAATATATGGATAAAATTGTATATTCTTTTCCGATTTTATTTATAAGTTTATATGCTTGTTTATATGTTAATTAATAAAATCACAATCTATGAAAAATAAAAAATGATTTGGAGATGACTATGAAAAATAATGTTATCCTTCACAAAAAAGTCTATACAAAATATTTTACACTAATTTTTGTAAATAAAAAAACGCTGGAAGAAATATTCTTACAGCGTTTTTCTAATTTTAATATTTTTATAAACTTTTATTTATATATACTTCGAACTACAACTCAGCTAAAGTTTGACTTGATCTTAATTAAATTTTTTTCCATTTGACACCTTGTCTTGTGTCTTCTAGTTCTATTCCTCTATCCAAAAGCTCGCTTCTTATCTTATCTGCAAGCTCAAAGTTCTTATCTTTTTTTGCCTGTGTTCTTTGTTCTATCATTTCTTTGATTTCATCTTCTAGTACATCGTCTTCTTTTTTGTTTACGATATTTAATACAGCTGTAAGTTCCTTGAACATATCTAGATTTTTGCTAGCAAATTCTTTTGAAGATTTTTCACTTACATTTGTATTGATGAATCTTGCAAGTTCAAATACTGTACTTACTGCGTCAGCAGTATTGATATCGTCGTCCATAGCTTTTATAAATTCATCTCTAAATTTATTCAAATCATTTATTAAAGCATTTTCTTCATCTGTTATCTTAGATTCCTTTAGATTTTCTAAAGTAAATTCTAATTTTTCTTTTGTATTGTATAGTCTTTCTAATCCTGCTTTTGCTTGTTCTAGCATCTCATCACTGAAGTTGACTGGATTTCTGTAATGAGCAGACAACATAAAGAATCTTACTATTTCAAGGTCAAAAAATTTAGATATATCTCTCACTGTGAAGAAGTTTCCTTTTGATTTGGACATTTTTTCGTTATTTACATTGATATATCCATTGTGTATCCAGTATCTTGAGAATTGTTTTCCACTTCTTGCTTCACTTTGTGCGATTTCATTTTCGTGATGAGGGAAAATCAAATCATGTCCTCCTGCATGTATGTCTATAGTTTCTCCAAGATATCTGTTTGACATTACTGAACACTCTATATGCCATCCAGGTCTACCTTCTCCCCATGGACTGCTCCATCCAGGTTCTCCTTCTTTCTTCGCTTTCCAAAGTACAAAATCCATAGGATTATGTTTATTTTCGTTTATTTCAATTCTAGCTCCTGCTTCTAATTCTTCTTGATTTTGTTTTGAAAGTTTTCCATATGAATCGAATTTTTTAGTATCAAAATAAACATCTCCATTTGACGCATATGCAAATCCTTTATTTTCTAAATCTTTGATAAAGTCTACTATTTGCTCGATATTTTCTGTGA
This sequence comes from Clostridioides sp., assembly GCA_031272305.1. Taxonomy (GTDB): domain Bacteria; phylum Bacillota; class Clostridia; order Peptostreptococcales; family Peptostreptococcaceae; genus Metaclostridioides. The sequence goes on along the minus strand of JAISUA010000227.1, from coordinate 11,066 downwards.
CTCTAGGGTGGACAGTTGCTCTTTTTATTCCAAGTCCATCACAATCAATGAAGTATTCCTTGATGTATTTCTCAGCAACTTCACTAGGTGATATTCCTTCTTCGTGACTTCTGTTTATTATTTTATCGTCTACATCTGTGAAATTTTGAACATAAGTAACATCATATCCTCTGTACTCAAGATATCTTCTGAATGTGTCAAATATTATAAATGGTCTTGCATTTCCAATGTGTATGAAATTGTAAACAGTAGGTCCACACACATACATCTTGACCTTGCCTTCTTCAATTGGTATGAAATTTTCTTTTTTTCTAGTAATCGTATTATATAATTTCATGACTTGTTCCTTTCTTCAAAATAATACTATTTCGATTTGTTTTTTTAATTATATTATCAATTCGATAAAATGTATAGTGTTTTGTAAATTATTTTTTACATTAATAACATATTTATGATAGCACAAACTTAATTTATTCTCCATACAAAATAATAGTTTTTAACCTAAAATTGATATCTGTTTTTTATCTTTTCCTAAAAAAAATAAAAAATCAACTAGAATTATTTTTGTAATTTTTATCTAGAGTTGTTTTTGTAATTTTTATCTAGAGTTATGTTTTTTAACTTTTCAACTAAAATTATTATTTTTTACATTGTATATTATTTTTTGATTTTATATTTATCGTCTATACTTTCAAAAAATTCGTCTATTTCATCTTCTTCAAATTCACAGTCATACTCTTCATCACTACTATTTAAAAAATTTATTTTGTCTTCAGTACATTTTTTGAACTCTTCTTCTGTTATAAAATCATTGTCTTTTAGATATTTCATAGATTCTATATAATCTTTACAAATTTTTTTTAGTTCTATATCTATTTCCTTCAAATCGCTATACACTAAAATCCCCCCAAAATCTCAAACAATATTCAAATAAATTTATTTTTTTATTATATTTGATTTAACAAACTTAAATTCCTTCTAAATACAAACTTAACATTTGAAATAATTTCTAAAAATCGTTCGACATTTTGTTGGACATTTTAGGTGAAATAATTGTTTTTTTATTTAATAATATTATTTTTTGATTTAATAACATGATTTGTGTTATATTTATTTGCTTTGATTTAATAACATGATTTGTGTTATATTTATTTGTTTTGATTTAATAATATAATTTCTGTTCTGTTTAATTTTATTTTATTTGCAAGGCTAATATCAGTGACTGATTCTACGAAAAATTCTACGATACCTCTATCTGCATAGTCTATATTAATAGTCTTGCTATTTAAAATAAGCGTATCAAGTACGAAAATTCTATCTGCAAACTCAAGTCTTTGAGATTTTGATAGATAAGATTTTTCTGGAATGAATTTTTCACAGTAATCTATCTTGAAATTTGACACTTCCTTTGGAAGGATTATATTGTATTCTGATTTCAAAAATTTTAAGAAATATTGATTTTCTTTGAGTATATTTTGTAGATTTTTTTCATAATCTGTTTTTTTCCATTGACCGTAAATTCTGCAGTTGAGAGGTCTTACATCATATATGATACATCTATTTTTTGAATTTTTAAATGGACAAGAGTGTTTTGAGATATATTCGTTGAAATAATAATCTAATATTTTTTTGAAGGCATATGTTTTTAGCTTAGGTCTTTCAAGTAGATAGTTATATATGTTTAGAAATTCAACTAGATTTGTTCCTACGGATTCCATACAACAATTGCCGCAACCACTGCATTTTCCAGATGGAACACTGTCATAAATTGTTTGCAAGTTAAAAAATATTCCTTCTTTATTGCAGTAATCTATAGAATTTAAAATTTGTTTTTTGTTTAACTTAGACATATAAAGATCCTTTCTTATTTTTATTAATGTTATTTTCGAACTTTTTATTAATGTTTTGTTCAAATATAAATTTTCATTCATCTCTTTTATATCTACATTCTACACTAAATTGTGTTATAATAAAATTGCATTTCGTAAATTTATAATCATTTGAATAATACTATATAATCATTGAAACAATACTATGTAATTATTTGAATTAATACTAGATAAATACTTAAAAAATTACTAAAAATAATTTCAAATTAGATTTGAATTTAGATAAATATTCAATTATAAACAATTATAAAAAACAATAAATTTTAAAAAGGAGAGTAAAATGAGCGAAGTTAGAGTTAGATTTGCACCAAGTCCTACAGGATTTGTGCATATAGGAAGTCTTAGAACGGCTTTATACAATTATTTATTTGCAAAAAAATCAGGTGGAAAATATATTCTTAGAGTGGAAGATACAGACCAAAGTAGATTTGTTGAAGGTGCTATCGAAAATATGCTTCAAGCGATGGAATGGGCAGGCATAAAAAACGATGAAGGTGTTATGTTAGACAAAGATGGCAAAGTCTCTCAAATAGGCGAAAATGGACCTTATATTCAATCTGAAAGACTTGATATATACAAAGAATATATTCAAAAACTTTTAGATGAAGGAAAAGCATACTATTGTTTCTGCACAAAAGAAAGATTGGACAAAGTAAGAGATGAGCAAAAAGAAAAAGGTGAAACTCCTAGATACGATGGTCATTGTAGAAATCTTTCAAAAGAAGAAGTACAAGCAAAACTAGAATCTGGAGAACCTTATGTAATCAGACTTAAGTTGCCTGAAAACTACGTTATAAAATTTACAGATGCAGTAAGAGGAGAAACAGAATTCAACACAAATGATTTAGATGATCAAGTTCTTATCAAGACTGATGGTTTTCCAACTTATCACTTTGCAGTAGTTGTAGATGACCATCTTATGAACATTACTCACGTTATAAGAGGTGAAGAATGGGTGTCTTCTACTCCAAAACACGTATATTTGTATGAAGCATTTGGATGGGAAGCTCCTGTATTCGTACATCTTCCAAATATATTGAACAGTGAAAAGAAAAAACTTAGTAAAAGACAAGGTGATGTAGCTGTAGAAGATTTCAGAAAGAAAGGCTACCTTCCAGAAGGTTTAGTAAACTATGTTGCACTTGTAGGTTGGTCACCAGAAGAAAATCAAGAAATTTTCTCTATGAAAGAGTTGGAAGAAAGTTTTTCAATCGAAAGAGTTTCAAAAAGTGGAGGAGTGTTCGATACAGAAAAATTAAATTGGATCAATGCTCATTATATGAAAGAAGCAGACGATGAACTTCTTTCAAAACTTGCAATGCCATATATGATTGAAGAAGGATTTATAAAAGAATCAGAACAAGATGAAAAATTTGATTTTCTAAAGAAAATGGTAGCTATCTTAAAGGAAAAAATTAGCTATGTGAAAGAAATCACAGATCATGTATCAATATTCTTTGGCGAAGATGTCAAACTTGAAAATGATGATTGTAGAGAATTCTTAGAACTTGAACACATACCTACACTTCATCAAGCCCTTATTGAGAAATTAGAACAAACAGAAGATTTGAATGCTGAGAATGGACAAGCTGTCCTAAAATCAATCCAAAAAGAATACAAGATAAAAGGTAAAAATCTTTATATGGGTTCTAGAATAATGCTTACAGGACAAATGCACGGACCAGATCTACCACTTGTAATGGAAGTACTAGGCAAAGAAATTTGCATTAAGAGATTGCAATTTGTTGGCGAAAATCTACTAAAAAAATAATATTAACTTCATATTTTAGATGATGCTTTATATAAAAAGTAGCTGATAAAATTGTTTTCAGATTCGGTCGCTGTTTCCACACTTCATGTGAACTCCAGCTCCAATCGAATCTTCCAAACAATATTTATCAGCTATTTTGTTACAACGCTAAAGAATACAATAAATCAAATAATTATGAGCTTACAAACGATGAAAGATATAGCAGATTTGGTTGTAGCACTAATTGTTATATATGAGTTTATAAGCAAAATCTATTCAATATATTTTATTAATTTTTCTAATGTATTCTCTATACTTTCGTTGTTTTCTACGATAATTTCAGATGATTTTTCGTACAAAGGAAGTCTTTCTTTGTATAGATTTTTAGTAGCTTCAAAATCTGGTGCAAGTGGTCTTCCATTTCCACTTTCAAGTAAGGAGACATCTCTTTTTATCCATATAATTTTTCCATTTTTCTTCAAATCTATGATATTTTCTTTGTTTTTAACTACGCCACCACCTGTAGATATGATTAATCCGTTCATTTTTGATAAATTTTGTATTATATTTCTCTCTATCTTCCTAAATTCTATTTCATCTTTTTTCGAAAAAAATTCTTCGATAGACATATTTATTTCTTTTACTATTTCCTCATCGACATCAACAAATTCTTTTTTTAAGATTTGTGCTAATAATTTTCCTATGGTGCTTTTCCCACAACCACTCATTCCTATAAGTACAATATTTCTTCTTTCTTTCATAAGGGAGTCGTGTATTTCTTGGATTATATCATTTCTTATTTTTTTATTTAGAAATATTTCTACAGCAAATTTTGCCTGAGCAATCAACATTTCCAATCCTCCAACGCAAATGACACCTTTATCAATTCCATCTATCAAGAATTTTGTTCTCAAAGGATTATAAATAACATCGACAACAGCTTCTAAATTGTTGAATTTTGATAAATCAACAGGTGAATCTTCTGTATTTGGATACATTCCAACAGGAGTAGTATTGATAATTATCTGTGCATCAGAGTGATTTTTATAACAATTTTCATATGATATAATTTGTGGTCCTTCTTTTGAAATTGTTTTAATATTTTCTGATATTACTCTATAGTAGACTATTTGTATTTCTTTTGATCCCATATCTTTGACTACTTCTATACAGGCTTTAGACGCTCCACCTTTTCCCAAAATCAATATTTTTTTATCTTTTGGATCTATTTTATTTTTTTCTAACATATATTTAAAACCATAATAATCAGTGTTGTATCCAAAAAGTTTGCCTTCTTTCTTTACTATCGTATTGACAGCACCTATTTTTTTAGCTTTGTCATCTATATAACCTAAATATGGTATAACTTTTTCTTTGTATGGAATTGTAACGTTAATAGCAGTAAAATTTTTTTCTTTCATAAAATCATCGAACAAATCCTTTGAAACAGGAATTAATTTGTAAGTATAATCTGCTATTTTTTCATGTATTTCTTTCGAAAAACTGTGACCTAATTTCTCTCCAATCAAGCCATATATCATAAAATTCACCTCTATGTTCTTTTTAAACTATGAAAATATATTTGTACTTAAAATTTCTTTACACTTAAAAAATTTCTTTACACTTAAAAATCTCTTTATATCTAAAATTTCTTATTTATTTATGTTATTACAATACAAATAAATATGCAACGAAAAAATTTAGTTCAATTTGTTATTACAATTTAGGAATTTCATTTTACAACAAACCGAAAAAAAATATTTTTAATTTTTAAAAATAATCATTTACAAATAATTATATTTATGATAATATGTTTAGAAATAAAAAATTCTGAAAGAGGTTGTCAATTATGAATATTACTATAAATAACATAAATTCTACAACAACTGCATATTTTTATTTTTACCGTTTTTTCAAAGATTCAGAGTGAATTTTACTGTAGAGGAAACGGCTATTTTTGATGTTTTTTCTATAAACGAAGTATATCCAAGACTTCGCAGTAAAATTTACTGCGGAGTCTTTTTTAATTCCAATGAATTAAGTTTTTTTAGTAAAATATTTAAGTCGAAAAAGAATGAGCTTGTGGATATTTTTTCAAAATTTAATTGCATCTTGTTTACTGCGAAATATAATGACATCACATAATCTGAAAACAAATTCATAAGCCAACTAAAATTTAGGAGGTTAAGAACATGATTGTAGTACTAAAAAATGAGGCAAAACCAGAACAAATTGAAAATCTAAAAACATGGTTACAAAGTATGAATATAGGCACTCACATTTCTGTAGGTGTAAATCACACTATTGTCGGTCTAGTAGGAGATACTTCAAATGTCGATATGGATTTGATAGGATCTTTAGATATAGTGGAGAAAGTTCAAAGGATTCAAGAACCATTTAAAAATGCAAACAGAAAATTCCATCAAAGCAGATTGGTTGTAGATATCAATGGCACAAAAATTGGTGGAGGCGAATTTCAAATCATAGCTGGACCTTGTTCCGTAGAATCAAGAGAACAAATTTGCTATGTTGCTGAATCTGTTAAAAAATCTGGAGCTGGATTCCTTCGTGGAGGTGCTTTCAAACCTCGTACATCTCCTTACGCATTTCAAGGTCTACATGGAGAAGGTATAGAGCTTTTATTGGAAGCAAAAAAATTAACTGGTCTACCTATTGTTTCTGAAATTATGAATATATCTCATCTTCCTTTATTCGAAAAAGTAGATGTAGTCCAAGTTGGTGCAAGAAATATGCAAAACTTTGATCTTCTTAAGGAACTAGGAAAAACAGATAAAGTTGTCTTATTAAAAAGAGGTTTGGCAAATAGTATTGATGAACTTTTAATGAGTGCAGAATATATTATGGCTGGAGGCAATGAAAATGTAATTCTTTGCGAGAGAGGTATTCGTACTTTTGAAACAAGAACAAGAAATACATTGGATCTATCAATTATACCTGTTCTAAAAAAATTGACACATCTACCTGTAGTAATAGATCCTAGCCATGCTTTAGGATACTCTTACATGGTAAAATCTATGGCACTAGCGGCAACAGCTGCTGGAGCTGACGGTTTGATGATAGAAGTACACAACAATCCGTCTAAAGCTTTGTGTGATGGAGCACAGTCACTTACACCAGAAGCTTTCGATGATGTAGCAAAGGCAGTATTTCAAATAAGACCTTTTGCTTGTAAGTTTGAATAAGATATTTTGAAAATATACCAATTGTAAATATTAAAAAATATATCTAGATATTTTATATAGCAGTATAAAATATTAAATCTACTTTATAAAATTTGTATAGTAGTGTAAAGTATTAAATTTACTTTATAAAATATCTAGACATATATAATTATATAAATTATACGAAAGGGAAATTTATAATATGAATGTTGGAATTATTGGAATGGGTCTAATAGGTGGCTCTATGGCTAAATCAATCAAACAAAAAACTGAACACAAGGTTTTTGGATGGGATAAATCAGAATTAATTTGCAATACTGCAATACTTACTGAGTCAGTACATGATATTATAAAAGAAGGAGATCCTTCTGAGTGTGATTTAATAATCATAGCTCTATATCCTAAAGCTACTGTAGAATACGTAGAAAAATTTGCATCTCATTTTAAAAAAGATGCAATCGTAGTCGACTGTTCAGGAGTCAAACGTTCTGTTTGTAAACCTATACAATCAATCGCTGAAAAAAATGGATTTGTTTTTTGTGGTGCTCATCCTATGGCTGGAATTGAGCGAAGTGGTTTCACTTATTCAACATCTTCTATGTTTGATGGTGCAACTATGATTTTTACACCATATACAGGAACAAATATTGCGTTAATGCACGACTTGAGTTTATTTTTTAAGAGTATTGGTTTTTCGAGAATACAAATTGCTACAGATGTAGAACACGATCAAATGGTTGCATATACATCTCAACTAGCTCACGTTGTTTCAAGTGCGTACATCAAAAGTGAATTGTCACCTAAGTTTAAAGGTTTTTCAGCAGGAAGTTTTCATGATATGACCAGAGTTGCAAAGTTAAATGAAACTATGTGGACAGAATTATTTTTAGAAAATAGCGATTTCCTTGCAACTGAAATAGATGGACTTATTCAAAGACTTCAAGAATACAGCAAAGTTATAAAAGAGAAAGATGAAAATACTTTAAAATCTATGCTAAAAGAAGGTAAAGAAAAACGCCTTGCAGTCGACGAAGTCAAAGAATTTGAATAAATATATAAAGGTCTATCACAATTTTACTGTATAATTCCAATATAAAGCTTTATTCTAAGAAGTGCGTATGATGGATAAGTATTATTGTAAAAATGAAAATTATATTTTTAGAAACAATATTGAAAAAAGTTTTTGTTATATGAAAGAGGTTTTATTATATGAAAAAGGTTACAGTAAAAACATCAACTGAGTATGATATTCTCATTGAAAAAGGTTTGTTATATCAAACTGGAAAAAAAATTTCAAATTTAATTCCTGACTGTAAGGTAGCTATTATTACAGATGACAACGTAGATGAATTATATTCGTCTATTGTCATCAATTCTTTAAAAGAATTTGGACTTAAGAGTTGTAAATTTATTTTCCCAAATGGAGAATATTCTAAAAATATTCAAACATTGAACGATATTTTAGAATTCCTAGCTAACAACGAAATAACTCGACAAGATATAATCATTGCATTAGGTGGTGGAGTAGTCGGAGATATAGCAGGATTTGCTGCTGCTATATATCAAAGAGGAATTTCATTTATTCAGATACCTACTACACTCTTAGCAATGGTCGACTCATCTGTCGGAGGTAAAACAGCTATAGATCTTAACGCTGGTAAAAATATGGCAGGAGCTTTTTATCAACCTAAGTTAGTCATTTGCGATCCAAATACTTTGGATACTTTACCTAAAGAAAAATTTTCGGACGGTGTTTCTGAAATTATAAAATACGGAGTCATTGGAAACGAATATTTATTTAAAAAAATGGAGTCGTTAGAATTTATAAATGACTTAGAAGAAATTATAGAAATTTGCGTATCTATGAAAAGAGATATAGTTATCAAAGATGAATTTGACAACGGAGAACGCCAATTATTAAACCTAGGTCACACTCTAGGACACTCTATAGAAAAATTAAGTAATTTTACTATTTCTCACGGCCACGCTGTAGCAATAGGAATGTATTTGATTTCTAAGTCATCTGAATTACTAGGAATATCTGAAACAGGACTATCTGCTAGGATTCGAAATACTTTAATAAAAAATAACCTTCCTGTGAAAACAGATTTCAGTGCAAAAGATATTTCACATGGAACATTTATCGACAAGAAACGTAAAGGAAAAGAAATTAATTTTGTTTTTCCAGAAAAAATAGGTAAATGTATAATAAAAAAGATTCCTATTGAATGTGTAGAAGATTTAGTAGAAAAAACGTTGCTGTAAAAAAAATATTAGTGGTTTAAAATATTTTTATTATTTTTTAACATAAATATATAGTTTGAAAATAAATATCTATGCTAAATAAATTCTATAAAACTTTTTTAATATTGACTAATTTAAAACTATGATTTTTTAGATTAATATGTGAAATTAAATATATAGAAATATTATCAAAAAAACAATGAAAAATATAAATTTATTAATTTGTAGGCGAGGTGAAATTTATTGAATATCAAAATAAAAAAAAGTGAATTAAATGGAACTGTAAAAATAATTCCTTCAAAATCAGATGCACATCGCTTAATGATAGCTGCCGCTCTCTCTGATAAACCAACTAAAATTATTTTAGACGGATGGTCGAAAGATATTGAGGCTACAAAAAATTGTTTGGAGTCATTAGGTTGTAAAATTAAATGCGAAGAATATGGATTTGAAGTAATTCCTATTGAAGATATTATTTTAAATTCTAATTTTGTTTTAAATGACGATAATAATCTTGTTTTAGATGATGATGATGACAATAATAATCTTGTTTTAGATTGTGTTGACAATAATAATCTTGTTTTAGATTGTGTTGAAAGTGGTTCTACTCTTAGATTTTTGGTTCCGATAGTCGCAGCTTTAGGCAAAAATGTAACTTTTGAAGGTAGAGGAAAACTTCCTGAAAGACCTATTGACACTTTAGTAGACGAACTTAAAAAACATGGTTCTTTAATAGAATATGATTTTGGAATAAGTGAATCTTATAATATAAATAAATATACTTCCATTGAACCTCGTAATAAAAGATTTTTACCACTAAAAATCTCTGGTCATTTGACTGGAGGAGTTTATAATTTAGCTGGAAATATTAGTTCTCAATTTATAACAGGACTTTTGTTTGCACTTCCTCTTTTAGAAGAAGACAGTGAGATTCACCTTACTACAAAAATAGAATCTCAAGGTTATATAGATATGACTCTTAAAACTTTGAAGGATTTTAATATTGAAATTCAAAAAACAGATTATGGTTTTTTTATTAAAGGTGGTCAAAAATACATTTCTCCAGAAAAAATTTATGTAGAAGGGGATTGGTCTGGTGCAGCATTTTGGATTGCATCAGGAGCTATTTGTGGAGATATTTCATGTGCTGGATTACTTAAAGATTCTTGCCAAGGTGATAGAGAAATCATAAATTTAATGAAGCGTTTCGGAGCAAATGTAAAGTGGCACGACAACATTGTAAGAATTTCTGGAGGAAATTTAAAAGGAATAGATATTGATGCATCTCAAATTCCTGATTTAGTGCCAGCTCTTTGTGTTGTAGCTTCATTTTCAAAAGGTACAACAACCATCTACAATGCAGGTAGACTTCGTATCAAAGAAAGTGATAGACTTGATGCTATGGCAACAAATCTTAGAAAACTTGGAGTAAATGTAGTAGAGGATCAGGATTCTATAACTATAGAAGGAATGGCTACAAAACAAAACAACAAACTTCGAGATAATACAATTATTTTGGATTCTTATAATGATCATAGAATAGTTATGTCTTTAGCAATTGCATCTTCTATTCTAGAATCAGATGTTATAATTGAAGGAGCAGAAGCTGTTTCTAAATCTTATCCTACATTTTTTGAAGAATTTAATAAGTTGGGAGGTATAGCAAATGTCTTGTAGCTATGGAAATAAAATAAAAATTAATATTTTTGGTCAATCTCACTCTGAAGCTATAGGAGTAGTCATAGATGGTTTGCCACCTGGAGAATATATTGATTTAGAAAAAGTACAAATTTTTTTAGATAGAAGAGCTCCTGGAAAAAATAATCTGTCTACTCCTAGAAAAGAAGCTGATATGGCAAAAGTTATATCTGGAATCTTTGAAGGAAAAACTTGTGGTACTCCTATTTGTGCTATCATTGAAAATAACAACACTAAATCAAGTGACTACGAAAAACTCAAAGATATTCCTAGACCTGGTCATGCAGATTTTACGGCTGAGGT
>JAISUA010000159.1 GCA_031272305.1 Clostridioides sp. | reverse complement strand
AATAACAAATCCTGCAGATATTTTTATATCGCTTATATGTAATTTTTTAATAGAAAAATATAATATGCTTGTTAAAAAATATACGATTGCCATTCTCTGAAGCACACCTAGTATTCTTATTGTATTTAAATCATTATTTTTAAGATAATTAAAAAATAATCCGAATATAAACAGCAATATGCTTCTTCTTATAATACTCGTAATTATCTTAGATGTTCTTATGTTCTTTTTTATCTTGCTGTCTATGGAAATAGGTATGCTTGCTCCTAAAGATAAAATAAATATTGGAAAACCTATATCAGCTATTGTTATGCCATTCCACTCTGAGTGTGTAAGTATTGGATATGCTCTCTGCCATGATCCTCGATTATCTACTAGGAACATTATAGCTATACAGATTCCTCTTACAATATCAATTGATTTGATTCTATCTTTTAATTTGTTTGTTATTTCTTCAGATTTTACATTTTCTTCAGTCACCGAGAACACCTCCAACAGGCTTAGAAGATTCATAAACAGGATTTTTCATATCGTTTTAAGCTCCTTTCTATAAATATAAGATTGACCTACTTTATTTTTTTCTAAACATCTTTGAATTGCTAAAGTAATTACTATTATACAAGACTTTGCAAGCTAGTCAATAATTTAATTCACAAACCAATCTACAATTTAACTAGTAAGCTGTTTTAAATAAAAATAGCTGCAAAGTCTTGTATTATATATAATTTTACAATTATACGTCTTAAATTGCAATATGCAACAAGAAATTGAACTGACGTTATTTTTAATTTACAGGCACTGATAATTTATTTCTATCCACTGATAATTTATTTCTAGCTACTAATAATTTATTTTTATCTACATGGTTTAAATTTATCTTAACAACTACACTTTTTATTTAAATTTATCTTAAAACTATACTTTTTCTTAGGACTTATTTTAACAACTATACTTTTTCTTAGGACTTATTTTAGTTATTGTTTTATCTTCTTCGTATATATACACATCAACTGAGCTGAAGTCTTTACATTCATTTATAACTACAAAGTTACATGTTGTTCCATCTGTATTTCCATAGATCCAAGTCCCAGAATTCACATAGATTTTATTTTTTCCGTTGCAATTATATATAATTTTTTCTGCACGATGTGTATGACCAAATATAACTATATCAATACAATCGTTTAGATTAAAATATTGAGCACAAGCTTGATCGTCTACGACGTCATTTATAGTTTCGCATCCTTTATGACAAATACTCGTTTCTTGAGCTATACCTATCATCTCTTTACAAAATGGAATTGGCACTTTAACATTATTTATTTTTTGTATAGCTTCCCAATCTCTTTGGAAATTTGGATACAAATAAGCTGTTATTTCTCCATTTTTCATTGAAGGAAGCATATCAGCTAGAGAATAGTATCCATTGTAACCGTTGATTGTAATAGGAAACTCTTTTTTATCAAAACCTTCATTAAGTGGCAATACACCAAATGAAGCATCGCAAGCTTTGTAATATAGATAAGCATCATGTTGGTCTATATCGCAACAATCTGGTTCAGAAAAAGTAAGATATCCTTCCACTACAGATGTAGTAGCTATTCTCGTAATAAGATAACCTTGAGGAAGTATTGAAGGATAGTTTCCTGTTATAAATTTATTTGATACTTGATTAGGAGCATTGATAATATCATATCTATGTCCATGTTCAATTATAATGTTATTGTTATAACCAGTTCTATATTTGCCTAAACCTAAAACATCTCTAGCTTGATTTATACCTGGAAAAATCTCATCAACTGTTTCTTTATTAAACAACATATCATGATTTCCTGGAATATAAGTCACTTTTATTTTGCCTGTTTGAATAATTTTATTTATTGAGTCAACTACTTCTTGATTGTTTTTAGCTACTAATCTAAAAAACTCATTAGAATCTGTGTAGATTGGATACTGAGCTGGCAATATCCATTCATCAAACAAATCTCCATTTATAACGAATTCTTTTACATTTGGAATTTTGGGTACATCATTTAAAAATGAAACAAGTCGTTCACGATTTTTGGATATCCAAGAGAAGCTATCGTCAATTCCTAGATGCGTATCGCTGATTACTATTATTTTATCGCAATTTGCCGAATTAGAAAAATAATTATTGTACATTTCAAACCTCTTTTCTTTTTAATTTAACCATTTCATATTAAAAGTAAATATCTAAAACTGACTATTTAATAACTAGTATATGTATATGAAAAAAAGGCAATTATGTGAGTTATACAAGTCAATATATTTTATAATAATCTATTTAACAAATAACATTATCAGCTTAATTTATTTTCAACTATATTTACATAAAAACTCAACTTATTGTCCCTATGTTTAATATTTATAATTAAATCTATGAAATTTAGCTACAAGCTAATCTATCTTAATTTTAATAAAAATTTATAATTAAATAGAATTTTTTGTTTTTGTATAGAAATTTATATTAGTTCTGATATAATATTAAGGTAGAGTTTAAAAAATATTAACTATTAAAAGTCTAAA
>JAISUA010000138.1 GCA_031272305.1 Clostridioides sp. | reverse complement strand
GTAGTTTTGATTTGAGTTTAACCATACTGGAATGTAAATGTAGTACTAGTAGTGGGAATAATGATAATAGTGTAAGATTTGAGTTTAACCATACTGGAATGTAAATGTTACATAAAGCTTGACCCCAGGACAAGTTTCTGTTATTTGAGTTTAACCATACTGGAATGTAAATGATAAAGATAATCACGCTATCGACAGTGTACGTTATATTTGAGTTTAACCATACTGGAATGTAAATGTTGAGGCAAGGAATTCTATCTTAGATATACTAAAATTTGAGTTTAACCATACTGGAATGTAAATATTAAATTTTCTTTTCTAAAATCTTTCTTTAATTTAAATTTGAGTTTAACCATACTGGAATGTAAATGGAGGAATTAAAAATGATTAAATTAAAGAAAGATTTATTTGAGTTTAACCATACTGGAATGTAAATCAACTCAAAATGATAAAACTATTTCTAGTGAAGTTGATTTGAGTTTAACCATACTGGAATGTAAATGAAGATACTGTAATCGTTCCGTAGTCGCAATAATAAGTATTTGAGTTTAACCATACTGGAATGTAAATACATAGCATTAAAATATACAAAAGAAGTCGAAAGCAAATTTGAGTTTAACCATACTGGAATGTAAATATACAAAATAATGCAGAATGAGATATCTGCGACAAATTTGAGTTTAACCATACTGGAATGTAAATTTCTTTATCTATAAAATTGTCTAATTCTTCATAAACATTTGAGTTTAACCATACTGGAATGTAAATTGTCCAGATACATATATCTGTTTTTTTAGTATATCTATTTGAGTTTAACCATACTGGAATGTAAATTTCGTTGGGACAAGAATAAGCAGTTACAATACAATAATTTGAGTTTAACCATACTGGAATGTAAATTCAGAATCTTTGTATCTTAATGAAGTTCCAGTAGTCATTTGAGTTTAACCATACTGGAATGTAAATTATTTGTTGACTATGTTGCTTGCTGAAAGTGAATCAATTTGAGTTTAACCATACTGGAATGTAAATCCTACGTGGTACATTTAGACCTTGTGAGGGGAGTAAATTTGAGTTTAACCATACTGGAATGTAAATAGTACAGAACAAAGTATTAGGTGTTCTTTATTTTATAATTTGAGTTTAACCATACTGGAATGTAAATTATTAAGCAAAGACATAATAAAGGAATGACACAAAAATTTGAGTTTAACCATACTGGAATGTAAATTAGAGATATTTTTTTCTCTCAAGTGTACTTAATTTTAATTTGAGTTTAACCATACTGGAATGTAAATATCACATATTCAGTATTAAGATAAATTTTATTTAAAAATGGATTTGAGTTTAACCATACTGGAATGTAAATTAGAGAGGCAAAATTTTAAGAATTTTAAGGGGTGTAAATTTGAGTTTAACCATACTGGAATGTAAATAAATCTAATGCTAAGATAAAAAGTTGGATTGAAGAAAATTTGAGTTTAACCATACTGGAATGTAAATAGTTATCATTTTTTCAAATAAACGTTTTTCCCCAATCATTTGAGTTTAACCATACTGGAATGTAAATGAATAGGCATGAGCTTGCTTAAAGTTATAGACGAAGATTTGAGTTTAACCATACTGGAATGTAAATAATATTCCGACTTACGAGGAAGTTATGCTTAAAGATAATTTGAGTTTAACCATACTGGAATGTAAATTAACATGTTTTATTAATATTTATGTAATAACGTTGTAATTTGAGTTTAACCATACTGGAATGTAAATATCAAACAACTAGCAGTTGCTACTATTTCATTATTGAATTTGAGTTTAACCATACTGGAATGTAAAATTAGATAATAGTAGCTATCTAGTAACAATTTTCTGAATTTGAGTTTAACCATACTGGAATGTAAAAATTTTTATTGTAGAGGGCGAGATAGACGCTCTTAGTATTTGAGTTTAACCATACTGGAATGTAAAAAATACTTAGTGTTTATACTGCTATTAAAACGTTTAAATTTGAGTTTAACCATACTGGAATGTAAATACATTTGTTAAACTTTATATTGATTGTCTATGTGACATTTGAGTTTAACCATACTGGAATGTAAATAAATGATACATCTCTTTTGTAATTACCTACAGAATCATTTGAGTTTAACCATACTGGAATGTAAATTAAAAATAAAAAAATTGGATACAAATGAAACAATGTATTCGCTACTTTTTTCATCACCATATTTCTTCTAAATATTCAAGTCCTTTTATCGTCAACATTGGTCTAAGAATCTTAACTTGTTCTTGATAATTGCCTGATATACGAATCAATGATATTCCCTCTATATATCCGCTTTTAACTAATTGAACAATTATAGCATTCCATCTCTGATAACTTATCATTAATGTTTCAGCAGATATACAATTCAAATCAAATTCATCATAATTCATTGAATGCTCAATACTTTTCAGTATTTTATATATTATTTTAAAATTATCAATATCATAACCTCTTATTTTAGCTTTAAAAAGCACCCTTTTCAGGTACTTTCATAAATATAAAATTATATAGTAAATATTGTTTCTGAACTTTGTTTTTCACCAATTTATATCAATTCTTTTCTTATTTCATCTTTTTCTTCTTCGGTCAATGTTTTATCATCAAGTTTATCTAAAAGGTATTTTTCCATTTCAGTTGGATACAACATCATTTTTATCACCTCAACAATTTAATAATTTCTTCAGCAATAGTATTATCAGTTACTGAAAAACATTCTGCTACTATTTCAGTATATCATCAGTTAATCAGTGCTTTTTTCATATTGTTTAGCAATTTTTCGTAGTTGTGGTGATAAATCTTCCACGGAGCGTGAATTCTGTAATTCTTCAAGAATTTCACCAAGAGCCATTTCTAATTCAATTTCATAATCTGTTTTCACAAAAATACTGTAATAATCATTGATATAACTCAATAATCTACCACAAAATCTTGACCATTCTGCTTCTTTAAAACCTTGACATTCTGCTTCTTTTTCATTCATTATATCACCCTTTAATAATAACTTTTGACCTGTTCAATATGACAATATGATTTTTTCTTTGCCATCCATCCAAAGCAATTGCGTCATAACCTTTAATTGCCGCGTAAGCACCAACGTTATCAATAACTTGTTGATATGCTTCTCTTTTATTAAGTGGGATTTTATATATTTCAGTTTCTCCCCATTCTGAAAGTATATCAAAATAAGATACAATTTTTGCACCATCATCCAAAATCATTTCCATGATTTGACCGTTTGTAGTATCTCCAGCATAATACATAGCAACTTTTTTATCTGCATTAACATAAGTTCCATTACCATACACGCCACGACCACTATAAAATGAACCTTTTTTAAATTGTTCAACCATCTCCTGTGCCGACAATTCTTTATAATTTTTTACACCACGATATAATATTTCTTTTTCTTTACCCATTTGTTCAAATTCAGTTGAGGATACAACCCTTGGGAGTCCATCATATCCAATCTTTTGATTTAAATAATTTCCAATAGGTTCACCATTGTTATATTTTATTAAATCAGGATGTTTCAACAAGTCATCACCAAAATATTTTGCTTGTTCAATAATATCTTCTTGCTCAATTATTGGTCTATCTGTTGATTCATGAACTTTCATCTCTTCCTTCATCTTAATTGTATCACTTGTGGCAACTACTTGCAACTCCTCTTTACTTCCACCATCAACAAAAGATTTCTTCCAATCTTTATATTTCATATCAGAAGGAACATAATATGTTTTACCATCTTCCCCTCTCGCTGCTCTTTCACCAACTGACCATTCATCATCAAAATACGGAACAGTGGTTGACCTACAATAAACATGAAACGGTGGTGCTGTTACTCCAGGCTGATAATCTTTCATTGGGAAATGCTGTCCATCAAGTGATTGACATATTTCAGAAGTATGTGAATCAAGAGTAGCAACAACTTCAAATTCTTCAACATCTAGTTCATTGAAACAATCTTTCTGTGCTGCACTTGCAAAGAAGGCTTGTTCTGTCATGACCAATCTTCCTGCTTGCATTTTAGCTTTCTTGAATTTCTTATCAACAAACTTAGTCATGTTTTTAATCGTTTCATCAGGTGCTTTCCCAAGAATACAATTTCTAACTAGTTCATTGTGAAGTTCATTGACCATTGATGTTTTCGACTGCCATATTCTATCACTAAAATTTTTTCCATCAGCTGCCAAGGTTTGACAATCAACTTGTACAGTTTTCTTTCATCAATCGAAGGAATTTAAAATCTTCATTCATAGTTAAATCCTCATTTTTCTACACTAAAAAAGCACCCTGTTTTGGATGCTTTTTTTAATCGTTGAAAATGTCATTTCTAATTGCTGAACATACCATTTCAACCATTTCACAAAAATCAATTAATATTTCTATTTCAGATTCAGGTGGGTTTGTTGCAACATATTCTTCAATTTCTTTTTGCAAAGCCAACCAATCTTCATCTGATTTCATATGGTGACATTTTGCCTTTAGTATTTCAGCAGGAGTTGAATTATCGCTGATTTTATGTTCTGAATTATATTTTTTAATAAATTCAAGCAATTTTTCCATTATGAATCACCTTTCAATTTTCTTATAAATAACAAAACTTCATTAAAATCTTCAAAAGAAGCATTATCTGATTCCAACGAATCAACAACCAAATTTTCAAATCATTCATATCTTTCAGGTAATGGAATATTGAACAATTGTTTTGCGAATTCTAAATCTGTGTTGTAATGAAAAGCATCATTTATTACTTTCAAAACTGCAACATAATCATTGTAAGCTTCTATTTGTTGAATTCTATTTACAAGCTCATATTTGCTGTTTTAAAAACTCAACACATGCTTCTTCAATCATATTATTTCATGTGTTTTTTTATCGTTGAACATATCATTTCTAATTGCTGAACATAGTATTCTAATATAAATACCCTATTTGGGATGCGTTTATAATTACACAGTAGAAGTTTATCGCTCTCTAATGTATTAGTTTTGTACATTTCAATCAGTGTTTTTTGTATCACTTTAAATATTGAATTTCTTTCATACAAAACTTCTTATTCATCTAAACAAATAGAACTTATATCCCTTCTATTTCGGGAATTTTATATATAAAACTGAATATTTGCATTTTCATTATAACCAACCATTTTTGAAGTGCTTAAATACTGTGAAAAATTGATTGTGTTATCTGAAATATGCGCAGTTAAAAATTCATCAATCATTTCTTGCTATTAGGAAAATCAGAAAAATC
The DNA here is from genome assembly GCA_031272305.1 of Clostridioides sp. Taxonomy (GTDB): domain Bacteria; phylum Bacillota; class Clostridia; order Peptostreptococcales; family Peptostreptococcaceae; genus Metaclostridioides. The sequence continues at coordinate 3,788 of JAISUA010000138.1, read as the reverse complement.
ACCTACACGAACCAGATTTCCACGATACATTTGTACTTTTTTAATGCAGAATTAAGTTGTTCAACAAAATCACTTAACAAAAGTTAGGTACTTTTAAGCTTTTGTTCTTCTTTTTCAATTCGTTCTTTTTCTTTCTTTTCCTTTTTTCTAATATTTCAATATACTCATTCAATTCTTCCTTCTACATATTATTTATATAATTAGGTATAATACATCTATCGTCGTAATCAATTACATTGCTGTTTCTTTTAGACCTTTTTTATTCATATTTTTTAGGTTCATATTTTTTATCGCCTTAAAATATATTTTGTTTTCTTTTCTTTTATTTTCTTTTTTTATTTAATGTTTTTAATTATACCACTATTTCATTATCTTTATTATTTAATTTAAATTCATTAATATTGCAATTTATATTAATGTCGCATTACATAAACATCTATTTACATATTGACTAGAAGTGTATTTATAAAAAAATTTGATTTAAATCTACATATTTAAACGAGGAAATAATTATAGTAAAAACAAAATATTACATCTAGAATAAATTTTTTTAATATAAATTTATAAGTCCGTTTTATTGGATAATATATGTTGTATATTTAATTTAAATAAAAATATAGCCATGGCGAGGGGCTTATAATAACTTGCACCATATATAGAAAGGAGAAATGAAAAATGAAAAAATCAAAGTTATTATTAATTTCATCTATTTTAGGTGTGCTTTATGTTATTTATATTGTATGCTATTTTGGTGGAGTTGTAGGAAATACATCACAAAGTGATGCAGAAATGGTAGGAAGCACAGTAGCTACAATGTTAGTTTTACCACATATTTTCTTAACATTACTAGCAGTTATTTTCAATATTATTGGATATTGTAAAAACGGTAGAGGATTTACGTTGACAGCAGCAATTTTATATGCAGTTGCAGGATTTATATTTATTATGTATGCAATGTTTGTTTTACCTTCTATGATATTAAGTTTTGTTGGATATGCTAAGTTGAAAGATATAAGTGAAATAAATAAAGCTATCCAAGATGACATAAATAGAAGTCTAATAGAATAAAAAATGCAAGTTTAAAAAAGATATTATAAAAAATAAAGCTATAAATTTAAAATTAAGTATTACAAAATAATGCAAGATATAAATCTATAGTTAAGTATTACAAAATAATTCAATATATAAATCTAGAATTAAGTATGAGGAAACAATACAAAGATATAAATCTAGAGTTAAGTATGACAAGAAATACAAATTCAAAAATATTTAAGGAGAACATAATTATGAAGAAATCATTATTTATTGTTTTAATTATCATCTTAGGTGTATCATTTACAGGATGTAATAATAGTACAAATTCTAACCAGAATTCTGACAACGAAAATGAAAATACTGAAGAGGTATATAACGATACGACAAAAGCAAAAGAAGAAGCAGAAGAAAAAGAAAAATTTATTGGTGAACATGGAAAAGCAGAAGAATTTGATTTGGTTGTTAATTCAATAAAAGAAACTAATAGAATTGACGATGAGTTTTCATATTATGAGGCTGAAAGTGGAAAATATTTAGTTATAAATATTACTCTAAATAATAATTCAAATGATTCAGGCTCAATATCAAATTCAGATTTTAAAGTTGAAGATTCAAATGGTGCAGAATATGTATCCTCAACACTTATTCATGATGATTTTATGAGTTGGGAAACTATAAATCCGCATTTAGAAAAAACAACAAATTTAGCATTTGAGATTCCAAGCGATGCAAATATCAATGAATTTAAGTTGAAATATCATACATTTACATCTAAAGAAACAGATTGTTTTATATTAAGAGAAAAATAAATTTAAAGTTTTTAACACGAAGTTTAAATAGTTTATAATGAGTTGATATTTTTATAATAACTAAAAAAATAAATAGATAATACAAACAAGCACTTACAAAGGTAGGTGCTTGTTTAGTGAAAAGATTAATTTTGTAGAATGTCATAAACACATTTTGGACAATATAAAAGCACCTACTTTGATATGATACTTTAACTTTTATCCAATAAAACATACTTATAAGTTGTTTAAAATTTAATTCTAATATAAAAAAGCTATCATTAATATAGAAAATTAATTCTACATAATGATAGCTTTTATTTTATGCGTCCAAAGGGACTCGAACCCCCAACCTTCTGATTCGTAGTCAGACACTCTATCCAGTTGAGCTATGAACGCATATAAAGGCGACACCCAGATTCGAACTGAGGATCAAGGAGTTGCAGTCCACTGCCTTACCACTTGGCTATGTCGCCATATTTATTGATGATCTATCCGAGATTCGAACTCGGGACACCCTGATTAAAAGTCAGGTGCTCTACCGACTGAGCTAATAGACCATGTAACTTTTTGACATAAAGAATTTTGTAAAATTCTTTCATTGTCGAATATGTCTCCTAGCTCAAATATAAATTTTCATAATAAGACTTATAGTAAGTTTAAATAAAACCAAGGTAATAAATCTAGTTAGAAGTAATAAAGAAAATCTTTTATTTCCGTAATCGAACTTCCCTACTTGGTTCGAAACGTGAAAAACTTAATTTTTCTTCATATACGCTTATCATAATAAATATATCTAAAAAAACTTTTATTGGGGTGGATAATGAGATTCGAACTCATGGCCTCCAGAGCCACAATCTGGCGCTCTAACCAACTGAGCTATACCCACCATATTTACAAATACATTTTTATTAATTTTTTTATCAATACATAAAAATAGTAAAAATAAAAAAAGCATTTGTATGCCATTTGTATTCCTTAAATAAGACTTATCATCACTTCAGTAAAATCTAATGAAATAAGTCTTGATATTCGAAGTGCGAAAACATCCGTTTTCTATCATATGCACTTCTCATAATAAAACTTATCATCACTTAAGTAAAATCTAATGAAATAAGTTTTAAAAAACTCAGATAGAAAACCTTTGATTCTCATTATCAAAACTTCCTAATTAGTTCGGTGTTCTGAAAGCTTCACTCTCAATTATAATGAACTTCTCATAATAATTGATAATAGCGGTAACAGGAGTCGAACCTGTGACCTTTCGGGTATGAACCGAACGCTCTAGCCAACTAAGCTATACCGCCACAAATCTGGTGCCCAGAGGCGGAATCGAACCACCGACACGGGGATTTTCAGTCCCCTGCTCTACCGACTGAGCTATCTGGGCAAATGGCGGAGAGGGTGGGATTCGAACCCACGGTGCCGTTAAGCATCACTGGTTTTCAAGACCAGCTCCTTAAACCACTCGGACACCTCTCCAAGAATGATCTATCCGAGATTCGAACTCGGGACACCCTGATTAAAAGTCAGGTGCTCTACCGACTGAGCTAATAGACCATAAAAGTTGGCTGGGGATGCAGGACTCGAACCTACGCATACATGAGTCAAAGTCATGTGCCTTACCGACTTGGCGAATCCCCAACATAACTTGGAGCGGGAAACGAGATTCGAACTCGCGACTTCAACCTTGGCAAGGTTGCGCTCTACCGCTGAACTATTCCCGCTCATTATTAATTTTTTTATTTGATAGTGGTGCGGATGAAGGGAGTCGAACCCCCACGCCGTAGGCGCTAGATCCTAAGTCTAGTGCGTCTGCCAATTCCGCCACATCCGCATACTTATCTGGTGGAGGATCGTGGATTCGAACCACGGAAAGCGATGCTAACAGATTTACAGTCTGCCCCCTTTGGCCACTCGGGAAATCCTCCATCTTTGGAGCTGGTGATAGGAATCGAACCTACA
>JAISUA010000053.1 GCA_031272305.1 Clostridioides sp. | reverse complement strand
TTATTTTATATATTAAAATTTTCTATTTAATAATTCTTTTTATTTAAAACTAAAATAAGATAGTACCAAAATAAATAAATTTGTATACTATCTTACTTTCATACTTAAATATTAAAATCAATCTCTACTAATCTTTTATAAGAAAATATTATCTTTTTAAATTTGTTAATTCAAACAAAAATATTATCCAACCCAACTAAGATCCAATGAGATCAATGTAATAAGTCTAATTATTCTTCTTCTATTTGATGATCATGTGCATCGTCTATCACATAACCTTCAAGTTCTGGAATAACAACATTATTCTTTTGTGCATAGTCAATAAGTGCTGCCTTCACTGCTTGTTCTGCAAGCACTGAACAGTGCATTTTCACAGGAGGCAAACCATCTAATGCTTCTGCTACTGCTTTATTTGTAAGGCTTAGAGCTTCTTGTATGCTCTTTCCTTTTATCATTTCAGTGGCCATAGATGAACTTGCTATCGCTGAACCACAACCAAATGTTTTGAATTTTACATCTTTGATTATATCATCTTCTATATCAAGATATATTTTCATAATATCTCCACAAGTCGGATTACCAACTTCGCCAACACCACTTGCGTTATCTATTTCACCCATATTTCTTGGATTAAGAAAGTGTTCCATTACTTTATCACTATATTGCATTGTATTTCCTCCAAATTTTTTATCTATAATTTGTTTTTTTATTTTATAATTCTTTTTTATAATTTTCATATTTATAATTTTTCTATTTTATAATTCGTTTTTATAAATTTCATATTTTATAGTTCGTTTTTATAATTCGTTTCTATAATTTTTATAACTTATAAACTTATATTATGATTTTTTATTAAATTATCTAAACCTAAATTATCTAAATCAATTTTTTTAAATTCATAATACTAAAATCATAACTAAAAAATTATTACGCTTGAATTTTTCCTGATTTTATAGCATCACTATAAAGTGGTGACATACTTCTAAGTCTTTCTATTACACTTGGAAGATTTTCTAATATATAATCTATATCTTCATCTGTTGTAAACTCACCTATAGTAAGTCTTAGTGAACCATGAGCTATTTCGTGTGGCAAACCTATTGCTAAAAGTACATGAGATGGATCAAGTGAACCTGAAGTACAAGCTGAACCACTTGAACCTGCTATTCCAAGCATATCAAGTAATAATAATATACCTTCTCCTTCGATATATTCAAATGCAAAGTTTGTAGTACCAGGAAGTCTGTCAGTTGGATGACCATTTACTCTTGTATGAGGTATTCTTTCAAGTACGCCATCTATTAATTTTTTGCTTAATCTTGAAAGTCTTTCAACATGTTCTTCCATATTTTTGTTAGCTATTTCAGCTGCTTTACCAAAGCCAACGATTCCTGCAACATTTTCTGTACCAGCACGTTTTGTTTTTTCTTGAGCTCCACCATGTATAAGATTTAAAATTTTGATGCCTTTTCTTATAAACATAGCTCCTTGACCTTTTGGTCCATAAATTTTATGAGAAGACATACTCATCAAATCTATTCCAAGTTCTTTTACGTCAACAGGAATATTTCCTACAGCTTGCACTGCATCTGTATGGAATAGTATATTGTGTTTTTTAGCTATTTGACCAATTTCTTTGATAGGTTCTACTGTACCTATTTCATTGTTTGCAAACATTACACTTATCAATACTGTAGTGTCTTTGATTGCATTTTCAAGCTCGTTTAAATCTATTTTCCCATATTTATCAACATCTAGATATGTTATTTCGAAACCATGATACTTTTCAAGATACTCACAAGTATGAAGTATCGCATGATGTTCTATCTTAGTTGTGATTATATGATTTCCTTTTCCTTTTGATTTGGCTAATAGACCAATTCCTTCTAAAGCCCAGTTGTCACTTTCACTTCCTCCACCTGTAAAATAAACTTCAGATGTTTCAGCATTGATTAAATTTGCAACTTGTTCTCTTGCTTTATCTATAGCTTCTTTTGCTTCTCTACCAAAAGCGTGGAAACTTGAAGCATTCCCGAATTTTTCACTGAAATAAGGTTGCATTGCTTCTACAACTTCTGCTTTCACAGGTGTAGTAGCTGCGTAATCCATATAGACTTTTCTTTTTTCCATATATTTCATCTCCAAATCATAATTTTTATTTTAATTTTAAATTCTTTAATACTCTTTTGAAACTATTCATTGTGATTGCAATTTGATTGGCATTTAGATTTTGCCTTATCATCATCAATCATATCTTGAAGAGATATTGAATATGTTACTTCATCTATACCCCTTTTTATTTTCTCCCAAACAATCCTAGTTACACAACTAGCTGAATTTTCACAAAGATCTTCATCTAATATACAATCTGAAATATTCACTGGACCTTCTAAAACATCTAATATTTCACCTACTGTAAGTTCAGACGGTGCTCTTGTGAGCAAGTACCCTCCTTGTGCTCCTCTTACACTCTTCACAAGCCCTGATTTCTTCAAAGAAGAAAATAATTGCTCGAGATACTGTAAAGAAACATTCTGCTTACTTGCCATTAGTTTTAGAGGTACAGGACCGTTTTGTTGTTCTAAAGCGAGAATAAACATAGCTTTTAGACCATATCTTCCTTTAGTGGATAATTTCATTTGAACTCACCTCTATCTTTAAGATTAATCCATAGTAAATTAGTATGAATTAATTCCTATTTCATTCTATGATATCCAAGTAAAATTGTCAACATTAATTGACTATTTTTTTTATGTTTTTTTATTTTCTATTTTAAGCTATTTTTCTTTTTACTTTAAAATGTACTATTTTTGTTCAACATTGGATATATACTTATATTTTCTTAATCTATATTTTGTATTATATTTAATATTTAATGCTTTTGTGTGATTCTAAATATTTTCTTATACTTTCTTCTGTTCTATTTTCTTGAGGTGTGTAGTACACACTATCTGCTATCTCATCAGGCAAATATTGTTGCTTAACATAGTGATTTTTATAGTTATGAGGATATTTATACTTATCTTCTTCTCTATCGCTAAATTCACCTGATTTTTTTAATCTTAAAGGTACATTTCCTGTGTCCTTATTGTCTAATTCTTCAAGTGCTTTTCCTATAGCTAAATACGCAGAATTTGATTTTGGAGAAGTTGCAAGAAGTATGACAGCTTGTGCAAGTGGAATTCTCGCCTCTGGAAATCCAAGCTGCATAGCAGAATCTGTACATGACTTTACAATTGTTATTGCATTTGGATATGCAAGACCTATATCTTCACATGCAATTACAAGAAGTCTCCTACAGATACTTATCAAATCTCCACCTTTTATTAATTTCGCAAGATAGTGAATTGATGCTTGAGGGTCGCTACCTCTGATTGATTTTTGGAACGCACTTAGTAAATCATAATGTGAATCTCCATCTCTATCAAAATTTAAAGGTTTGCTTATAGCTAGTTTTTTGATAATATTTTCATCGACAAACACAATGGCATTTTCATTTGGTTTTGTAGAATATATAGCTAATTCTAACGTATTTAATGCTATTCTCATATCTCCATCACAAATGTTAGCTATCAATTCAAGTGCTTTAGATGTACATTCTAGATCTAGATAACTTTCTTTTTGTAATTTTTGAACTGCTCGTTCCAATCCTTTTTCTATTTCTTCAATTGGTATTGATTTAAATTCTAAAATAGTAGATCTACTTATCAAGGCTTTGTACACATAATGATATGGATTTTCCGTAGTAGATGCAATCAAAGTTATCTTTCCATTTTCGATAAATTCCAAAATAGATTGCTGTTGTTTCTTATTAAAACTTTGTATCTCATCAATATACAAAAGTAGTCCATTTATATTTTTTATTTCATCAAGTTCTGATATTATTTTTCTTACATCTTCAAGTGATGAATTTGTAGCATTTATTTTATAAAATTCCTTGTTGCTAGATGTAGCAATAATTTCAGCTACAGTTGTTTTTCCAACTCCAGGTGGTCCATAAAAAATCATATTCGGCAAAAAATTTGACTTCAAAATATTTGTCAACAATTTTCCATTGCCAAGTATGTGTGTTTGACCAACTACATCTTCTATGTACTTTGGTCTTAATCTATCTGCTAAAGGCATTTAAAAACTTCCTTTCTTAACAATATTAAGTCTTGAAAAAACTGAGATAGAAAATCTGTGATTTTCGTTATCGAACTTCCCTACTTGGTTTGAACGTGAATTTTCGTTTTTCTTCATATACACTTCTCATAATAAGACTTATCTACATTTATAATATCAAAAAGGTGCCTAATTTAATAGACACCTTTTTTACAATTCTTTGCTATGTTTATTTTTTAGCATTTGATTTCTTAGTTTTATCAAAATATTTTTACTCAAATATCTTCTCAAAATATTTTCACTCAATTTTTTTATCAAAATATTTTTATTAAAAAATAATTAACAATTTAGTTGTTTTTTTAACTAATCATTTTTTAATTTTTGAAGTTCTTCCAGTAATTTATCATTTAAAACTTTTATATGAGTACCTTTCATTCCAAGAGATCTTGATTCAA
>JAISUA010000040.1 GCA_031272305.1 Clostridioides sp. | reverse complement strand
AGATATACTAAGTAATATATTAAGTAGATATATTATAATAACTAAATTATTTTAGAATAAAAAAAATCCTTTAATCCTTAAATTTATAATGAGTTAAATAGTTTATTAATAAAAATAAGAGGAATTAATATGAAAGGAATAGTCTTAGCAGGAGGGTCAGGAACTCGCCTATACCCTGTTACCAAAGCTGTTTCTAAACAGCTGTTGCCCTTGTATGATAAACCAATGATATACTACCCAATATCAGTATTAATGCTTGCAGGAATTAAAGAAATTCTTATAATCTCCACTCCCCATGATCTACCACAGTATGAAAAGTTATTGGGAGATGGAAAAGATTTAGGAATATCCTTTAGCTATGCTGAACAAGAAAACCCAAATGGATTAGCAGAGGCACTAATTATTGGGGAAGAATTTATAGAAAATGACAATGTAGCACTTGTATTAGGAGACAACGTATTCTATGGTCACAGATTAACAGAAATCTTAGAAGAAGCTTCTAAACTAAAAGAAGGAGCAATAATTTTCGGATATTACACCCAAAACCCAGAAGATTTCGGAGTAGTAGAATTTGACCAAGAAGGAAATGTAATTTCAATAGAAGAAAAACCAAAAAACCCAAAATCCAACTACATAGTCCCAGGTCTGTATTTCTACGACAACAAGGCAGTAGAAATAGCCAAAAATGTAAAACCATCAGAGAGAGGAGAACTAGAAATTACCTCAGTAAACGAAGCCTATTTAAAAGCAAACAAGCTAAAAGTAAAACTATTAGGAAGAGGAATGGCTTGGCTAGATACAGGAACTCACATAGGTCTATTAGAAGCTAACAATTTCATTGAAACCATACAAAAAAGACAAGGCCTATACATAGCCTGTCTTGAAGAAATAGCCTACAACAAAGGCTACATAACAAAGGATAAATTAAAACAAATAGGAAACTCTCTAAGTAAAACAGAATACGGTCAATACCTATTAAAACTCTCAAAATAATCTTTGTTTCTAATGGTGTTTTTATGATAAGTGAAGTAATCACAGAAAGTAATACTGGGGAAGATATTAACTCCATCAATGCATTTGGATTTGATGGCAAATGTTTTGATGATGCTGGTGAATATGATGTTGCAGAAACTGATAAACCTAAAACCTGTTGCGAATTAGTGGAATCAGGAAAATATGAAGAAGCAATGGAATGTATAGAAAAATATTTATCAAAAAAACCTAACAATAAACAAGCACGAATAACTAAAGGCCATTTATTAATTGTTTTAGGTAAGATTGAAGAAGCAATTGAATTCATAAATGAATCACTGAAAATTAACCCAAACAGTGCAATCGATCTAAATAATAAAGGATGGGCATTATATTTACTTGGCAAAGATGAAGAGGCAATAAAAACCTTTGATGAATCACTAAAAATTGATCCAAATTCAAACTATTCCATTGCTAACAAAGGTTGGGTCTTATATGAAATGGGCAAATTTGAAGACGCACTAAGCTATTTCAACAAAGCATTAGAAAATAAACCAGACAACGATAACTATTTAACCAACAAAGGTTTAGCACTAAATGGACTAGGCAAATACAAAGAAGCAATCAAATACTTTGACAAAGCACTAAAAATAAATAAAACCAACGAAGAAGCCCAAGAAGGCAAAAAACACGCCCAAACCAACATTTAATTTTTTTCAAGATATTCATTGAAACTTAAATTAATTAAAAAATAAGAACAAAAAATTTATATAGTTATAGTAATATATAGTATAGTAATTATAGTAATACTATAAAGAAGTAATACTATAAAGAGGTGAAAAAATCTTAGCTGTAACTAATGTATTTGGAAAAAATCAAACTACCATACCTAAAGAAGTCAGACAAAGGTTAGGTTTAGAAGGTAATTTTGTTATTGAATGGGATGTAAACGAAAACAACGAAGCTATCTTAAAATTTAAACGAAAATATACTGAAGAAGAATGTGATGCATTTTTCGATAACTTAGATAAAATTCGAGCAGAAATGGATGCTGGAAAAAAGGTTGAAATAGATGTCAAGACCGTTCTCAAAGAAAATGGATTATAAAATTTCTTTATCCTTACAAGCCAACAATTTCTTAAAAAATTAAAGAAAAAAGATTATTCTTCATATTTAGAAATATACAAAGCATTTGATAATTAATGGAAAATCCCTTAAGATATAAAAAACTCTCCCAAAAACATAGAGATAGTTTTAGAATAAGAGCTGGTAACTACAGAATAGTTTATCAAATTGAAAAAGATGAAATAATAGTACTGGTCGTTGGTCATAGAAAAAATATCTATGATATCTTAATATACTTGATGAACCAATAACAAAATTATTTTTTATTGGAAAACGATATTTTCCAAAACACCCATGGTTGATAAGTTTATTACAATTTAACTTTTTGTTCAAACTTTTTTTAAAATACAATGTCAGGTAAAATTTTTTATCAGGTAAAATTTTTTACCTAAAAATATTTAAATACCTAATTACAAATAATATCATGGTGATATTATGGGAGAAATAAGCAGTTTATACAAAGGATTTCAGACTGTAATTCCTTCAAAAATTAGAAAAGCTCTTAATTTAGACTTAGATTATGTAATAGAATGGAATATTGGTGAAGATGGAAAAGTAGTACTTGATTTTAGAAAAAAAACTAATTTCATGGATTTACAGGGCATTGTAAGTTCCAAAGACTCTACAGACTCTGTAGAATTGCAAAGAAAAATGAGAAGAGGAGAAGAACTTGATTTTTCTTGATACTTCATTCATAGTAGCCTTTACCAACACCAGTGATGGAAGACATAAAAAAGCAGTTAAAATTGCAAAAGAAATTCAAAATGAAGAAAAAATAATTAGTAATGTTGTAATTATAGAAGTTTTAAATATCTTAAGAAAATTCCAAGATGGAAAACTTAACCAACATGTCTACCAAATCATTAAAGACAACTTCATAATCAACAAAGAAGATATAGACTTATATGACAAAGCAATTATAACACAAGTAAAATACAAAGGAAAATTAGGCTTTGCAGATTGTATTATAATAGAAACTATGAAAAAATTAAATATAAATAAAATAGTTTCATTTGACAGACATTTCGATGGAAAAGAA
>JAISUA010000248.1 GCA_031272305.1 Clostridioides sp. | reverse complement strand
TGTGACAACTCTGTATTTTCAAGACTTCTTTCCAGTTGTACTAAACTTAACTCTAAATTGTCTATTCCTTCCTTAGCATTTTGTAATTCTGATTTTGCAGAGTCTATGGAGCTTTGTGCTAATGATTTTTGCGAATCAAACTCTTCTTTAGCAGAATAATATTTCTCATATCCTTGCTTTAATTCTTTTTCTGCTTGTTCAAGTTTTTCTTTTCCATTTTTTATTTGTTCAGCAGTACTTCTTTTTTTTGAATCTAATTCTGATTGTCCATCACTTAATTGTTTTTCGTACTTTTCTAACTCAGTTTTAGATTTTTCAAGCTTATCATTTACTTCTTTTTTCTTATCTTCAAATTCTTTCTTGCTATCGTTCAACTTAGCATTTGCTTCATTTATAACTTCTTCATATCTAAGACTTTCTCTTGAATCTGAAATAGCTGTTATCTTATCATTTACATTATCAACTACATCAAAATAATCATCACTATAAGAATCTTCTTGTTTTGCACCTTTAATAGTCAAAAACATATCAGTATAAACATCTGATTTGAAATCACTTTCTGGAATCATTAAATATGCAAATAAATTTCCCGAACCTATATTTGTTTCAAGATGATTTGACTCAGCCATATAATACGGCGTCTGAACTATTCCTACAATTTTATATTCATCACTTTTAAAAGTATCCTTTGTATCTTCTTCATTTGAAGATGCTATTTTTAGTATAGTTCCAATTTTGAAGTCACTTCCTGCGTAAGAAAGTTGTCCTATGACGCATTCTCCTTGCTTTTGAGGAAGACGTCCTTCCAAAACCTTCACTTTATTTATATAATTTGCATCTTTATTACTATTTGACTTTGACGAACCTTCTGTGCTATTATCTATTGAAGTTTCACTATTATTACTTGAAGAATTTTCTATACTATCTTTAGAAATTGGTATTGAATGTACTCTGAAAGCTTCTTCATTATCTAAATAATGAAATAAAACGTCTGCTGAATATGAAGGATAAACTTTTTCAACTCCTTCAATTTTTTTCACAGCTTCTACATCATCCTTTGAAATCCCCAAAGTTGATACAATTCTTGTATCCATAAGATTATACTTATCATAATATTCGTCAGTCATTGTTCGCATAACTATTGGCGTAATTTTTATACCTGCAAAAAACGCTGCTCCAAGTGCTACAATAGCCAATATAGATAGAAATCTTCCCAGAGATTTTTTGATATCTCTGAAAGTATCTTTTGCTAAAATATTTTTCATATTACCATTCTATCCTTTCAACAGGAGTTGGATTTTCATTCAATTCAATACTTTTTATTGTTCCGTTTTTTACTTTTATGACTTTGTCTCCCATAGGAGCTATCGCAAGATTATGCGTAATTATTACTACCGTCATTCCAATCTCTCTTGCAGTATCTTGAAGTAATTTTAATATTGCCTTACCTGTATTATAATCTAATGCACCTGTAGGCTCATCGCACAGCAACAGTTTTGGATTTTTTGCTAATGCTCTAGCAATAGCTACTCTTTGTTGTTCTCCTCCAGATAATTGTGCTGGAAAATTATTTTTTCTATCTTCAAGTCCAACAGCTTGTATTATCTTGTCAATATCAAGAGGATCTTTGCATATTTGAGTCGCCAATTCTACATTCTCTCTAGCAGTAAGATTTTGAACTAAATTATAAAATTGAAACACAAATCCAATATCATATCTTCTATACTTGATCAAATCTCTATCTGAATAAGAATCTATCCTTTTTCCATCGAAATAAATTTCTCCACTAGTAGACCTATCCATTCCTCCTAGAATATTTAAAATTGTACTTTTTCCAGCTCCGCTCTCTCCTGCAACTATAACAAATTCGCCTTTATCAATTTTGAAATCAACTCCGTTCAATGCGTTGATGTCTACTTCTCCAATGTGATAACTCTTTTTAACATTTTTGAATTCAATATATGCACTCATAAAACAACCTCTTTTAATTTCTGTATATTTTTATTTTTAATTTTTTTCTTTAACTTTGCATATTTTTACTTTTTATTTTTTAGTACTACATTCATTTTTATTTCTTTATTTTTGTTCTTATTGAATATTATAATCTTTTTTTATTCAAATGAAAAGTATTTTCATTTTTATATCTATTATCAAAAATATTTGTAATAACTACAGCAATCATTCGATATTATACTGATTTATATTTGATTTTATTATATTCTATAATATAGATTCCTTCATTCTATAATACAGATTCCTTCAACAATTCTACAATATATATTCCTTCAAGATTTTTATAAAAAATATTTCAACCGTTATTTCCGAGACGATTAATGCCATTATTTACAACAATAATTACAAAATGTCATTTTGGAAATATTATAATTAATATTTCTGAAAATATTACAATTTATTTTTTTTTTTTTGAAAAACCGACATAAAACCGTGATATAATGTAGTAAACAAATATATATATCAAAATATACGTTTGTACGACAAAAAAATAACATTATGAAAGGGTAGGTACAAATTTATGAAATTGAAAAAAACATTTATTGCAACTCTAAGTCTTATGACTGCTTTATCAACTACATTGCCTAGTTTTGCAGATTCCTCAAAAGGTTTTACTAGATTTTCTGGTAAAAATAATTATGAGACTAGTCTACTAACTGGTTATACTATGAGGGATACAGATACAACTCCTAATGAAGCTATAAACAAAAACCCTGCTAGAAATAACGGTTCAATCCATGACTACAAAGTAAACTCAGTAGTATTTGCAAATGGAGATTCTTTTGCTGATAGTTTAAGTGCTCTTAATATTGTGAATACTTACAATGCAAAACTTATACTAGTTACAAAAGATACAACAGCTGACGAAGCAGTTAAACTTATGACTGAATCTATAAAAGATATACATCTTATAGATCATATATATATCATAGGTGGAGAAAAAGTAATAAGTAAAGACTTTGAAAAGGCTTGTGAAGCAGCAAGAATTAAATATGGTGGCAAAAATGGAGTACACAGAATATGGGGCGAAGATAGATACGCAACAAATTACGAGACTATTGCTTACACAGGTGTCAAAAATGAAGCTGTAACTACAGGCGAAAACTTTGCTGATGCCTTAAGTGCGGCAGAATTTTTACATGAAAAAGGACTTAGTCTAAAACTTGTAAACGGACAAAAACCTTACACGCTTAGAAAAGGTGAGGTTGTAAAATATACTCTAGGTGGACCTGCTGCTGTAAAACAAAACGGTGGAGAACGTATTTATGGTGAAGATAGATATTTGACTGCTATTGAACTTGCTAAGAGAACAACAGCTCCTAGTATGGTACTTGCAGCTGGTACTACATTCCAAGATGCTTTATGTGCAAGCAATATTTGTCATGCAAGAAACGCATATACTATACTTGTTCCTGATAACGCTTACATTCCTGCAGGACTTTCAGCTTTCAAAAATAGAATGAAAAATGTTTATGTAGTTGGTAATCAAAATTCTGTATCAGATGAAAAAATAGACCAAATGATCGGAGTAAAACCACACATAGATGTAAATAATTTAGATGTAAGTTTCAGAGAACAAGTAGGTTGGAACACTACTCTATTCTTAGAAGGTGGATGTCCTGTAAGTGGTAGTATATTAGATTTTTCTAAAATAGATGTTTCTAATTACAGCGCAAGTAAATTTGTCGCTATACCAGCAAACGGTGATGTCGGTAGTGGTGGAAATTACTACAAAAATACAGTTGACAGTTGGTACAATCCAACAAGAGCACGTGTTGAAATTACTTACGGATTATATTAATATAAATGATGAATATACTTCCCTTATAATAGGCATATTTATAAGAGAAGTATATTTTTTTCATTGTATTATGTTTGAATTTAAAAACAGAATCAAAACTATGTTTTCATAATTAATTTTCTTGTATTATCACAATGATTTTCTTGTATTAGTTATTATAAAAAATATATTTCGAAATCGTTTTCTGATAATTTTTACAGGTTATTTGTGCTTATGATACAAAATTTATTTGTATTTTTTAATTTATTAATTGTTTTTTTGTTCTTTTGGTATAATTGGCCTAATATTTTTTGTACCATTTTATAAAATTTCAAAAAAAATGAGATAATATTAAAATTTATTTTTTGATATTTTTATTATTAAATTATAAAATATATATGAAGCATAAACATCTTATTTACAAAAAATTATGTTTGAAAATTCAAATTAAATAATTATCATTTTATCATTGAAAGGAGAGATTTTTAAATGAAAACTTTTGTAGATTATGCAAACGATATTAAAGATGAAGTTATCGCAAATAGAAGATATCTTCATCAAAACCCTGAACTTGGTGATGATTTACCTGTTACAACAGCTTTTGTAAAAAGTAAACTAGAAGAAATCGGTCTTACTTGTCAAGAAATTTCTAAATGTGGTTTAGTTTCTACTATTGAAGGGGCTCATCCAGGTAAAACAATTCTTTTGAGAGCTGATATGGACGCTCTACCAATGAATGAACTTTGTGACTTAGATTTCAAATCACAAACAAATTATGCACATACTTGTGGTCATGATTTACACACTGCAACATTACTTGGTGCAGCAAAAATATTAGTTGGTATGAAAGATCAACTACATGGAAACGTTAAGCTTATGTTCCAACCTGCTGAAGAAGCTATCACAGGTTCACAAGCAATGTTAGATGGAGGACTACTTGAAAATCCAAAGGTAGATGCTGGAGTTGATATGCACGTAATGACTGATATGCCTGTTGGTACAATTGGTTGCAAAACTGGATATTCTTCATCTTCATCAGATATATTTAAAATAACAGTAGATGGTAAAGAATGCCATGGTGCTCAACCTCAAAATGGTATAGATCCTATAAACGTTGCTGCACATATTCATATTGCTCTTCAAGAAATAATAGCTAGAGAAATACCTGCAGCTGAAACTGTTGTAATAACTATAGGTCAATTCCACGCTGGTACTGCTGGCAATATTATACCAGGAGAAGCTACAATGAATGGTACAATTAGATGTTACAACGAAGAACTTAGAGCTAAAATTTTAAAAAGAGTTAATGAAATCGTAGATTTTACAGCTAAAGCATTCGGAACTTCAGCTAAATTTGAAGTATTATCAGAAACTCCTGCTATATATGCAGATCCAGAAATGATGGATTTAGCAAAAGAATGTTTAACAACTTTAGGAACAGACATCACTCTAAATGAAGAATATATTTTAACAGCTTCTGATGACTACGCTAGGGTTGCTAAATTAGTTCCATCAGCATTTTTACTTATAGGTGCAGCACCTGCTGAAAAAGAAAAAGTATTCCCTAACCATAATGCAAACGTAATTTTCAACGAAGACTGCTTAGTTATAGGAACTGCTCTTTTCGCAAAAATAGCATACGAATTCTTAAATAAAAATAAATAAAAAATTATTTTAGCACTAAAAAAATATTTTTATAACTAAGAATATTTTTAGAACTAAGAAATTATTTTTAAACTAAATAGAAATTTATTTTTAATTTTATAGTAGCTAAACTTTTGTGTGAACTTTTATTTGTATTAGACTCACCTACATTTTTATTTGTATTAGAGACACCTGCATTTTTCAAAGTCTTTACAATAAGTTTACGCAAAATACTTTTAGCTACAAAAAATTAAATAAAAAATTAAATAAAAATTTAAAAATAACTAATACTACTAGTACTAGTTATTTTTATGGGAAAAATAGTATCACAAGATTTAGGAGGAAACAAAAGAAATGAATCAGCAACAAAATACGAAACAAAGCAAAATATTTTATGGATGGTACGTTGTTATAGGTTGTGCTTTACTAACAATGTGTATAGTACCTTTAGTAATGTCTTTATCTAGTAAATTTCTTATCGCTATAACAACAGAAATGAATATTTCAAGAAGTGCATTTACATTTTCAAACACTATACTTCAAGCCTTAGGAATTTTCTTATCACCTTTCGCAGCCAAACTTTTAGTTAAGAAAAATATGAAAGTTGTACAAAGTATAAGTATAATAGGATTTGTTCTAGCTTATGCTTCTTACGCTCTTGCCCAAAATGTAATACATCTATATATTTCATCATTCTTTATAGGTGTTTTTTATATACATTGTACGTTTATTCCAGTATCAATGGTTATTACAAATTGGTTCGTTAAAAAAAGAGGTCTTGCTATGAGTATAGCAATGTCTGGAATAGGTGTAGGAGGTTTAGTTTTTAGTCCAATAGTTACTCATTTACTTGGACAATCTGGTTGGAGAACAACTTATCTTATCATGGCTTGTGTTGTTCTTGTTATATGCCTTCCTGTATCTCTATTCGTTCTTAAAAAACATCCTGAAGATATCGGTTTAAAACCATACGGTGCTGATTCAGAAGACAATAATGTTCAACAATCTAATAGTGAAGAACACTTAGGCGTTAAATTATCAGTAAAAGAATCTTATGGAAAATTATTTTTTATTATGCTTTGCCTTGCAATGTTTACAAATGGACTTATGAACTCAGCTTCTACAGGACAATTCCCACCTGCTATCGAAGAAATGCATGGTGCAATTGTACAAGCAACTATAATATCTGTATATTCATTCGTAGGTATGTTTGGTAAACTTCTATTAGGATGGATCAACGATAAATTTGGTGTAGTAATAAGTTCAATATATGGATGTGGATGCTTCATTTTAGCTTTTATATGCATGCTATTTGGACATAATATCACTATGCTATATGCAATGGCAATACTATTTGGATTAGGAGCTGCCGTAGGTACAGTTTCACCAACACTTATTGTTTCTGAAGTATTTGGAAGTAAGAAATATGGTGAAGCATACGGAATAACAAATTCTATTATGCAAATTGGTATGGCGCTAGGTTCTATAATGGCAGCTAGACTTTATGATACTACTGGATCATACAATTCTGCTTGGGTTATAGTTATCGTACTTGCTGCAATCACTATGTTTGGTTGGGTATATGCAAAAATTGGTTCAAGAAAATATATGTAGAAATTTTTGAAATGAATTTTATATAAATTATTTATAAAAATTATTATTAAACAAATGTTCCTATTAAATTTTCTTATATGAACATTATAATAAAAGCTGATGAAATTGTTTTTAGATTGATTACTTACTTAGTTTAGTATGAATCAATCTTATAAACAACATTCATCAGCTTTTTATTATGCATCTTTTTATTTCTTACTTATCGCATTTATTGTACGTCTTTTTCTTTCTTATTATCACATTTTTTTTCATCATCTTTTGTTACTTCTTTTAATGCTTTAAATGTTCCTAGAAGGCTCACTGTATCAGAAGGAAGTACCAATTTTGTAGATTCACTTTCACTTAACTTTGCAAGTGATTCCATAGCTTTAAGTGCAAGCATATTTTCGTCTATGTTTGATTCTTTCATTGCAAGGAATACTTTTCTAAGCGATTCTGCATTTGCATTTTGAGTTCTAATTATCATCTCAGCTTCCCCTTGTGCTTTTGCAATAGCAACTTGTCTTATCGCTTCTGCTTCACCTTCTGCAACAAGTACAGCTGACTCTTTTTTACCTTCTGCTTCTCTAATCATAGCTTCTTTTTTTGCTTCTGCTCTAAGTATAGCTGATTGTTTTTCACCTTCTGCTCTAAGTATCTCTGAAGATTTGTTTCCTTCAGCTTGCAAGATAGCTTCTCTTCTTTCTCTTTCTGCTCTCATTTGCTTTTCCATAGCTACTTGAATATCATTAGGAGGCATAATATTTTTTAGTTCAACTCTATTTACTTTTATACCCCATTTGTCTGTAGCTTCGTCTAAGATTGATCTCATTTTTGCATTTATTATATCTCTTGAAGTAAGTGTTTCATCAAGATCAAGCTCCCCTATTATATTTCTAAGAGTTGTTGCTGATAGATTTTCGATTGCTGATATTGGATTGGCTATTTCAAAAACATAACCTACAGGATCTGTAACTTTGTAATAAACAACGGTATCAATTTGCATAGTAACGTTATCTTTTGTTATAACTGGTTGTGGTGGAAAATCCATAACAATCTCTCTCAAATCTATCACATATGCAAGTTTATCTAAAAATGGCACAAGAAAATGTACCCCTGTGTCTGCTTTCTTGTGAAATTTTCCAAGACGCATGACAATCCCCATTTTTGATTGTTTAATGACCTTTACGCATGAAAGTGCTATCAAAATAGCTACTACCAATATAATTAAAATTAAAACTACCGATAAACCAAACATTTCTAGTCCTCCTCATATTTTTATTCAGATAAATAATCTAATTTTTTTACAACTAATTTTACTCCTTCTATTCTTAACACTTCTACCATTTGTCCAGCTAATATCTCTTTGTTGTCTACAGATACAGAAGTCCACTCTTCTCTATCGACAACTACGATTCCTGGCTTGTTAGGCAATATATCAAATTTGACAATACCTCTTTTATTAATAACTGCTTGCAAATTCGTATTGTAAGTATAATTTTCATCTTTTTTTACAAAATATTTTGTTGCAAGAATAAATAGTGGAACTGATACAATTGAAAAAATAGCTAATTGTGCAAATACATTGTCTACTACAAAACTTAAAATAAGTGCAATCAATGCTCCTACACTGAACCAAATCATAGTTAAACTTGGTACAATTAGTTCTGCAATCGCAAATGCTACACCTACAATAATCCAAATTATTTTCATAAAATCCATCATAATCACTCCCTAACAAACTATATTCAAGAAATCAATTTAAAATTCGATTTTAATAAAATTATATCATATATTCTAAAAAGTTTGTTGATATTTTGTTTTTTTACCTATAAATATTATTTCAATAAAAAATTTCATAATATTATTTTTGAATTTATTTTTTATATCAATTTATAAATTTATTTTCTATTATTTTTGAACTTATTTTTTATTCTTTTTTAAATTATTCTCTACTTATTACTTTCTGTTTACTCAAGATTAAATAAAATATTATAAATAATATCAATCTGTCTTTGAAAAAAAAACAAAAATTTATATTAAATATTTTTACCTAAAAATATATTGAAATATCAAGCTTCTTAGAAGTTCGTTTATTATTTTAGCAAAATTTTTTTCAAAATTACTATTGACATCTTTTTTGAAATATTTTATACTAATTAACAAGTTGAAAACAATGAATAGATTTCAACAAGTTAAAAAATTCAAATAAAATAATTTATAAGGAGTAATTAATATGAAGACGAATATCTTATTAAACAACACAAATAAATATTATTATTTTAGCCAATTTTAGATCGGTTTGTATCTGATAATACATAGATACAGACCATGCAAAAACGAAGGTTTGTATCTATGTTGGTTAAATTGTGTTGCTGATAAGTACGTTATCATATAACATATAGATGCCACATAGATAAGTCTATGTGGCTTTTTCGTACTCTAAATTGAGTCACATAGAAAACTATGTGGCTCTTTTTTAATATTAATGGAGGTTTTTTATGTTATCAATTTTAACGCAAAGTTTTATTTTAGCAATCATGGCGATAGGAGTTTATATTACTTATAAAATTTTAGATTTTCCAGACATGACTGCAGATGGAAGTTATACACTAGGAGCTTGTATAGTTGCAAGTTGTCTTGTAAATTCAGTTCCTATGTATATATCTATATTATTATCAATAATTGGTGGTGCTATAGCAGGCCTTCTAACAGGTCTACTACATGTTAAACTTAAAATTTCTAATCTTCTTTCAGGAATATTAGTTATGGGAATGCTTTATTCAATAAATATTAGGATAATGGGAAAATCAAATATTCCACTATTTGATTGTAAACATCTATTTAATTTAAATATTTCACCTGTAATAGTAGCTCTTTTATTTGTATTATTATGCAAAATCTTTTTAGAATTATTTCTAAAGACAGGATTAGGATATGCTTTGAAAGGTGTCGGAGACAATGAACAAATGATCAAATCTCTTGGAGTAAACACAGGAAATATTAAAATTCTTGGACTTATGTTATCCAACGCAATCATATCATTAGCAGGTGGATTGACAGCACAATTCCAAGGGTTCTCAGATGTAAATATGGGAACAGGAACACTTATGCTAGGTATTGCATCTATAATAATTGGTCTTACATTGTTCAAAAAAATAGTTTGGATAAGCGACATTACAGCAATAATCGTAGGTACAATTATATACGAATTTAGTATATATTTCGCAATACAAGGTGGTATGCTACCATCAGATTTAAAACTTATAACTTCAGCAATAATAATTATTTTCCTAGCTGTCACTAAGTTTAATTACAAAAAGGCAGGAAAATTTGCTATAAACAGAGGAAAATCTTTTTCAAAACTAGCTAAAGCAAACAAATAGTTTTTAAGATTATGTTTTATTTCAACTGATGTTAAGTCTTTTTTATAAAAATTTTTATACAAGGTGGTGATTTCTACTGTGTTAGAAATAAGAAATTTATCAAAGGAATTTGAAAATCCATATGGAGATCCAAATAGAATCTTCAACGATTTCAATATAAAAATAAATGATGGAGAATTTGTAGTTATAATAGGGAGCAATGGCACAGGAAAATCTACCTTGCTAAATATTATTTCAGGAATACTTGAACAAACAGAAGGAGATATTTTGCTTGATGGCAAAAATATTTCGAATAAACCAGAATATGAAAGAACAAAATATATAGGAAGAGTGTTTCAAAATCCAAGTTTAGGAACATGTCCTACGATGACCGTAAAAGAAAACTTGAGTCTAGCTATGAATAAAGGAAAACTACTTAATTTGAAAAAATGTTTGAGATACAATTCAGAAACACTTGAAGAACTTTTAAAAGGAGTTTCTCTTGATTTAAAGAGTTTCTTAGATGTAAAAGTAAAATTTTTATCAGGTGGACAAAGACAATCTATCTCTCTTATAATGTCATCTTTAAGCAATCCATCTATATTATTGCTAGACGAACACACTGCTGCTCTAGATCCAAAAACTTCAAACGAAGTAATGGAACTTACAGACAAAATAGTTCGAAAAAATAATATAACAACACTTATGGTCACTCATAATTTGAAACATGCTCTTGAATATGGAGATCGACTAATAATGCTACACAAAGGAAACATAATACTTGATTTGAACAAAGAAGAAAAAGATAAACTAAGTGTAGAACAAATACTAGAAAAATTTGAATTTGCAGTTTAAATATATTAGAAAAATCTGGAGGATAAAAATGAAAGTACAAAAAAAATTAATTAGCTCTATGTTATCACTTGCTCTATTAACTCTACCTATGATAGGATGTTCATCAAATAAAGCAAGCACTGATACATCTGATAAAGTCTATAAAATCGGTATAAGTCAAATAGGAGAACATCCTGCACTTGATTCAACAAGAGAAGGTTTCTTAGAAGCTCTCGCAGAGAATGGCATCGAGGAAGGCAAAAATTTAGAAGTAGATTATCAAAATGCACTTGGAGATGTTTCTACATCTCAACAAATCGCAAGTAAACTGGCAAAAGATAAAAATGATTTGCTTTTCGCAATATCAACACAATCAGCTCAATCTGTAGTTAATGCTGCTGATTCCAATACACCTGTTATTTTCACAGCTGTAACAAATCCTGTAGCTGCAGGTCTTTTAAAAGATCCACAAGCTCCAGAAGGAAATGTTACAGGTGCATCTGATGAATTGCCAATAGAAAATGCAGTCGACTTAATAAATCAATTAGTTCCTAATACAAAAAAAGTTGCTGCTCTTTATAATACAAGTGAAGTAAACTCTGTAGACCAAGTAAATGATTTGAAGGAAGCACTTAAATCTACTTCTATAGAAATAGTAGAAGTAGGAGTAACTGCCGGAAATGAAATAAACGCTGCAATAAATAGCGTCGTTGGAAAAGTAGATTGTCTATGGATTCCTACAGATAACTTGGTGACAGAAAATATGGCTTTAGTTGCAAAAACAGCACTTGATAAGAAACTTCCTGTCATTGGTTCTGAAGAAACAGCAGTAAAAAATGGCTGTCTAGCAGCTAATGGACTTAGTTACAAAGATATTGGTAGAGAAGCTGGAAAAATGGCTGCACAAGTATTGAAAGGTGAAAAGAAAATATCTGAAATACCTGTTTATAAATCTGACAAAACTACAATTATTATAAATTCTAATACTTTGAAAGCATTGGGAATAGAAAAACCAACATCTGGTGAAATAACTTATGTTGAATAGCTTTACTAACTCAGCTAAAAATTCTATATAGATATGTTTTAAACTTTGATTAAATAATTACCTTCCATATAAAATAATTTAAGCTTTGAAAACTAACTTTTTATTTATATAGAATTTTTTAATCCTTGCCAACTTCACACACTGGCAAGGATTTTTAAATTTAAAATATTTTTTTAATATCTATTTCTTTAGCTTTTATTCCTTTCAAATCTATTCCTCTAGAATTTATTCCTCTATCATCAGAATCTTTTCCTATGTTATTTTCCATATTCTCATCCTTTGTTTTTACTTTAAACTTTAGTGCATTAGTTGGACACTCATAAATACATTCTGCACATCTTATACACTCTGGACTATTTGGTGTTTTGTATGCTTCTACACCAAGTTTACAAGTTCTTGTACATTTTTTGCATTTTATACATTTATTTTTATCTACATCTAATTGAATCAAACTAATTGGATTGAATAAACCGTATATTGCTCCAAGTGGACAAATAAATCTACAAAAAGGTCTGAATGTGATTATTGACAATATGATTGTAATTATCAAAATACTCAATTTCCATTTGTAAATAAATCCTATCGAACTTCTTAATCCTTCATTTAGTAATACTAATGGAATACCTGCTTCTAACGTTCCAGCAGGACAAATGTATTTACAAAAAGTTGGACTTCCTACGCCAATATCATTTACCCAAAACATTGGAAGTATTATTACGAAAACAGCAAGTATTATATATTTTAGATACTTCAAAAATTTTACGTTCTTAAATATATCTTTTTTTGGTATTGGAATCTTGTATAAAAGTTCCTGAACTAAACCGAAAGGACACACCCATCCACAGATTAATCTTCCAAAAATAGTTCCTATCAATACTAAAAATCCTACAACATAAAACGAAAATTTATATTTTATATCAGATATCACAGCTTGTAGAGAGCCTATAGGACAACCGCCTACAGCACCAGGACACGAATAGCAATTAAGACCTGGAACACAAGCTTGTTTTATAGGCCCTTTATAAATTTTGCCTGTAATGAATCCACTCACATGAGCATTTGTGCATATAGCAGCAATTATTTGTACAATTTTTCTTTTTAGTTTATAATTAATTTTATTTTTCTTATCTATTTTTTTCTTATCCAATTCCCATGCACTCCAAACATATATTCGCCGCTTTTGTAAATACTCTATTGATTTCTCCTCTGACTCCACCGACAAATATAAATACTAAACTTAAGATTATCAATCCTATCCTAATTTTATTTTTCATATATATCTACCTCAAATACTACTTCCTTTAAAATTTTTCAACTTACTTTACTTGTTCCAACGCTTGATCTATTATTTTTTTATATTCATCTTTAGTTCTTGAGCCAACTATAAATTCATCAATTACTTTTCCATCTTTGTCTACTAAGATTGTCACAGGTATAGCATCTATATTATTTATCAATTGATTTTGCAATGTGTCGTCAGGTGCTACATTTTTATAATTTACCTTTGTACTCTTTATTATTTTTACTGCATCTACTTCATTACCTTTTGCATCTCCAACTATTCCTAAAAATTGCACGCCTTTGTCTTTGTATTCATTATTTAATTCCCCAAGATAAGGCATTTCTTCGATACATCCTGTACAATATGTTCCCCATACATTCACAACTGTAACTTTGCTATCTTTGAAAATATCACTTTTTACAGCTTCTTCTGATACTATATCTTTTGCATCAAATTTTGGGAAATCTGATCCCTTTGAAATAGATGCTTCTTTAGATGATTCTTGAGTCACAGTATTTGAATCAGTCGCTGATTCCTTTTTATCGTTTGACGAACAAGCAACTAAACCTAACAATGCTCCACTTAAAATTAAAACTGATAATATTTTCTTTGTACTTTTCATTTTTAATCTCCTTCTATATTTTTTATTTATAATTTTAACTTTTTTATTTTTTAGCTAAATAAATGACGAATCAACATAAATATAGCAAATCCAATTATAAATATCAAACAAACAATTCTTGATAGACAACCAGCTCTCGGTTGATAATTATTCAAACTAAAACCTCCTCTATATTTAATTCAATTGATTATTTACTATCTTATTATAAGACTTAGCAGTCATTAGATAATAAATAAAATAAATAAATGTATAAATAACCATAATCATAACCACAGTAAGAGTTATATTTTCTTGTAACAATATCTTTGATAACATAAAAAGTGCTACACTTGAGTGAACAATAGCAAGAATAAGTGGCAATAAGAATACTACAAACACTTGCTTGTACACAGATTTTTTTATTTCTTTAGAACTCACTCCTATTTTTTCTAATATCAAATATCTATCTTTACTTTCAACTGCATCAGTAAGCTGTTTGAAATATATTATACTTCCTGTTGAAATCAAGAACACTAATCCTAAGAAAAAGCCTACAAATACTAGAAATGCCATAAGTAAAATTACATCTGTCATTTCATATGCACTTGCTAGATTAGATTCTATAGGAAGTGCTAACATCAATTCTTTTGTCAAATCTTTAGAATTGTTTTGATTCTCAACATTATAAGCTACTAATCTAAACACATCTTGTGTTTTTTTATAATCATTGTATATATTATCTTTGACAACAATCGTATACTCAGTATGCTCTGAATCCATCACTGGATAATTTATTTGATTTGTTATCCTAAATATCTGTTCGCCATTTGATTTTTTATCTGAATTTGTAGATGCGTTAGAATTTGCATTCTTATCTACATTTCCAAATTTTATACTTATATTTTGATTTTCAATTGCCTTGTTTTTTTCTTTTGAATATTGCATGAAGCATACATCTGCATCATTTTTCAAAGATATATTTTCTTCTATGTCTTTAGACTTCAATATTCTATTTGCATCACTTTCTGAGATTACACTTATATTGTAAGTTTCTCCTTTTTTTATATTAGATGCTTCTTTATTTTTTATTTCATCTGTATTTACATTTTCAAAAACACCTGTTGCTTTTAGATACTGCACTTCTTCTTTAGAAATCAATTTATTTTCTGGATGTTTTTTTATTATGCTTTCTACTGTTTTATCGTCATTTTTGTCTAGACTTTCATATACAAAACTATATGGCATAGTTTCTCTTGTTACTCTATTTGTAGTTTTGTACATACTGTATACACTTGCAATAGATGTGATAGTAGTCGCACTCAAAATCACTATAGTAGCTAGAGTTCTTGCATTTGTTTTTATTTTATAAGCAAAGTTAGATACTTCTATAAGTCTTGTCCCTCTAAAGTAATATCCTTTATTATTTTTGATCATCTTACAAGCCATATTCAAAAATGAACCGAAAAATAAATACGTACCAGCTATAACTAAAACCATAACTACAGGCATATTTCTTGTAAATGAAATAGACGAACCTTCTGTTATAAATCCTACATAGTATCCTGCTAAAAGCATCACCACTGATAAGATTCCTAGAATCATTCTAGGTTTTTTAGTTTTTTCTATTGTTTTCTCAGCTTTAAAAAGTTCTATCAATTTAAATTTATAAATTATTCTGTAACCATATATTGAAATACATAAGAATAACAATCCAAATACTTTAAATGTGCTAAATATTGCTGTAGAACTAAGTGAAAACGAAATATTAAGTGATAAATTTATTAGTCTAATCAATATTATAATGTAAAAATTGCAAAGCACACTTCCTAAAATTATTCCAAGTATAATCGCTGCTATTCCCATCACAATGTTTTCATAAAATATCATAAAACCTATCTCAGATTTTTTGACTCCTAACAACGAATACAAACCCATTTCTTTTTTTCTTTTTTTCAAGAAAAATGATGTAGAATATCCTATGAACATCACAGAAAATACTGCTAAAACACCTGCTGCACCATTGAAACTAGACAATATAACTTTATTTCCCTTAAGTAGGTTTGCTAGTTGTTCATTGTATCTTATAGATACAAAAGTAAAGTAAATCATAACATTGAAAACAAGTGATACAAAATATATAGAATAATTTTTGAAATTTTTCTTTATATTTCTCACTGATAAATTAAACAATACCATTATTCATTACCTCCAAGTTTTGAAAGTTCTTCTAGTATTCGTTCGAAAAATTCTTCTCTTGAACCGTCTTTTTTGATTTCTACTTTTAATTTTCCATCTTTTATAAATATAACTTTCTTTGCAAAACTAGCTGCAAATGCATCATGAGTAACCATCATTATTGTTGCTTTGTTTTCATTATTTACTTTCGCTAGCATCTTCAAAAGTTCTGTAGATGATTTTGAATCCAATGCTCCCGTTGGTTCATCGGCAAGTATCAAACTAGGATTCGTAATAATCGCACGAGCTGCAGCAGTTCTTTGTTTTTCTCCTCCAGAAATATCTAGTGGATACTTATCCAAAAGATGACTTATACCTAATTTTTCTGCTATTTCTGACACTCTAGAATTTATTATTTTTACTTTTTTCTTTGACAATACTAAAGGAAGTGCTATGTTTTCTCTTACTGTCAATGTATCTAGTAAATTGAAATCTTGAAATATAAATCCTAACTTATTTCTTCTAAAATTAGATAATTGATTTTCATTCATTCTTAGAATATTTTGTCCATCTATATATATTTCTCCTGATGTTGGAGTGTCTATAGTTGAAATCATATTTAATAGAGAACTTTTGCCTGCTCCTGATGGACCCATTATCCCTATAAAATCACCTTCATCAATAGTTAAATTTATATTATCAATTGCTTTGTATTTATTTTTATTCGTACTGTAAATTTTTTGTATATCTTTTACCTTTAAAATCTCAGACATTTATATTTCTCCTTTTTAAAATTTATCCTTTTTTAATATTCTTAAAGGTTTCCACCAATTTTAATACTCTTATAGGTTTCCACCAATTTTAATATTCCTATAGGTTTCCACCAATTTTAATATTCTTGAAGGTTTCCACCCAAAAGACTTACTACTTCTATTATCCTATCGAAAAACTCCTTTCTA
>JAISUA010000209.1 GCA_031272305.1 Clostridioides sp. | reverse complement strand
AAAATTACCTAAGGAAAAAAGATACAAATATATGATGACTTATATAACTACACAATTAGAAATAGAATCAGATGTATATGCAAATATTTCTAATGCAAGTGCAATATTGTTTGCTATTTTAGAAAATATAAATTGGAGTGGATTTTATTTTATGAGAGGTGGAGAGCTTGTATTAGGTCCTTTTCAAGGCTTACCAGCTTGTAACAGGATAAAAGTAGGAAAAGGAGTATGTGGAACTTCTGTAGAGAAAAGAGAAGTTCAAAGAATATCAAATGTGCACGAATTTGAAGGGCATATTGCGTGCGATTCAGCGTCTAATTCTGAAATAGTTATTCCGATTATAAAAAATGACAAGGTGTATGGAGTTTTGGATATAGACAGCTTTGAATACGACAATTTTTCTGAATTAGAAGAAGAATATCTAGTGAAATTCGTTGAGAAATTAAACGAAAAAATAGATTGGGAACTTTTATAAAAAGATGTTTGGTCTAGATAAATATCAGAAATTTAAAAATAAAATTACGTCAAAAAAAAATTTCAGTTTAAGAAAAATAGTAAGTTCAAATAATAATTTTACTTTAAAAAATATACTGTACAAATTTTTTAAAATGCTCTTGTTTATTTTTGTGTTGTCATTATTTGTTTTTACTCTATCAAGACTTGCACCAATAGATCCGCTAACTTCGTATTATGGCGACAGAATAAATAGAATGAGTGAAGCACAATTGAATAACGCAAGAAAAGAATTAGGACTCGACAAAAGTATTGCAATACAATATAAAATTTGGATATCTAATATGTTCAAAGGAAACTTTGGAATTTCACTTAAGTACAAGCAAGATGTTTTGACTATTGTAGGAAAATTGTACAAAAATACACTGTCGCTAGGTTTGACAAGTTTTGTTGTGACGTTTATTTTAGCACTGAAATTAGGTCAAGTATGTGCATTAAAAAAAGATACTCTTTTGGATAAAATTTTGATAAATATAGGAACAATAGTAAATAATATTCCTACTTTTTGGATTGGAGTTGTATTTATATTTATTTTTTCTATAAAGTTGAAATTGACTGCAAGTGGTGGTGTATATGATATTGGACAGGAAAAAAATTTTTTAAACAGAATAAATCATATGATATTGCCAGTGAGCGTACTTGTACTCAGTCATATTTGGTATTATGCTTTTATTATTAGAAATAAAATTGTAGATGAACTAGGAAAAGATTATGTTGTTTTCGCTATATCAAAAGGTTTGTCTAGAAAACAAGTTATGAAAAAACATTGCATGAGAAATGTATTTCCTCTTTATATAAGTATGATTGCTATGTCTATACCTCATATAATTTCGAGTACTTATATAATTGAGAGTGTGTTTTCTTATCAAGGTTTAGGAAGTCTTAGTATAGAAAGTGCAAAATATGGTGACTATAATATGCTTATGATTATATGTCTTATCACAGGTGTGTCTGTATTGATTACAGGAATGATAAGCGAGATAATAATCGAAAAAATAGATCCTAGGATAAAAGAGTAATAGATAGAAGGGGAGTGAGTAAAAGTGAGATTAAAAAGAAAAGTTCCTGTTTTTTCTATAATTTTTCTTACTGTAATTATTTTAGGTTGTATAATCATTCCTTTTTTTTACAATGGCAGTGCAGAATATATGAATCTATCGAATTTATCAATTCCACCAAATTCTAAATATTTTTTTGGAACAGATTTGTTGGGGAGAGATATTTTTAAACTTATTTGGTCTGCAGGTAGAGTTTCATTATTTATTGGATTGTTTTCGACGATTATATCTACGATGATAGGTGTACTGTATGGAGGAGTAAGTGGATTTACAGATGTTAGATATTTAGATAAAATAATGTTGAAATTTTTAGAGATAATAATAAGTGTACCTTCGATTTTGATAGTTATTTTCATGCAGGGAATCTTTAAAGAAAGTATAATTTTTAATAATATTAATTTTGTTTTTCTAAATAATTCAGTAGATATTAATTTCTTAGGAAATTTATTGAATGCTAATTCTCTAAAAAAAATAAGCGAGATTGTGAGTATTTCGATTGCGATAGGAGTTTGTAATTGGACTAGTGTTGCAAGAATTATTAGAGTACAAATCAAGCAAGTAAAATCTAGCGAATATGTACTTGCATCGAAAGCTCTTGGAGGAAATTTTTTTCATATATTGAGAAAACATTTGATACCTAATACTATATATCCATTGATATTTGTTGTCATAACAGATTTTGTAAGTGCTATCTTTATGGAATCGACGCTTAGTTTTTTTGGACTTGGACTTTCGTCAAATATTTCTTCATGGGGAAGTATGTTGAGTCAATCAAGTGAAGGTGTATTTACAGGATATTGGTGGATTATCTTAGTGCCAGGAATATTTATCATAACAACACTTGTCAGCATAACGAATATAGCAAATAGAATACAAGAAAGAAAACAAGAAGGAAAAGAAGGGAGGAATAAATGTAATATATTTTTTTCAGCTAAAAATATATTGAAAAATTAAGATATGAATAAAAAAATAAATAAAGAAAAAATATTTAGAAAACGAATGATTAATAAAGAATATGGAATAGAAGAAGATATATTAAACAACGAAAAAAAGGTAATCTTAGAACAAATACTTAATTATCATAAGAAAATATTTAACTATATTAAATTGAAAAA
>JAISUA010000105.1 GCA_031272305.1 Clostridioides sp. | reverse complement strand
TTGGTTATCCTTACGTTGTAGTTTAATAGCCTTTAAGACTTCCCAGCAATTCAGTTTCTTTGTTGGATAGTTGTAAACTATCTCTACATACAAGTTTCCCTATATGCTTACTAAAATTTAAGCAATTCATCTCGGCACTGAAGTACCGAGTATTCTTGCCTATTTAATAAACCACTCATTTGTATTGTAATAACATTGTTCGCTTTTATTACATCATATGACATATAGGTTCCATCTAATACAAAAATATAATTTGAATTTGCATTTATATTCACAAGACTTTCACTAGTATTATACGCTACAATATACGCTGATGTACTTCCTCCTGGTGGACCTGTTGGTCCTGTTGGTCCTGTTGATCCTTGTACCCCTGTCATTCCTGTTGATCCTGTATTTCCTTGTATTCCTGTATTTCCTTGTATTCCTGTATTTCCTGTTGCTCCTGTTGGGCCTGTGTTTCCTCCTGGTGGACCTGTTGGTCCTGTTACACCCGTGTTCCCTGTTGGCCCTGTCACTCCTGTATTTCCTATTCCAGTTGATCCTGTTGGTCCTGTCACTCCTGTATTTCCAGTTGGTCCTGTTTCTCCTGTCACTCCTGTATTTCCAGTTGCTCCTGTATTTCCTGTTTCTCCTGTTACTCCTGTCGCTCCTGTGTTTCCTGTACTTCCTCCTGGCTGACCTGTTGGTCCTGTTGGCCCTGTTTCTCCTGTATTTCCTGTTGACCCTGTCGCTCCTGGTTCTCCTGTATTTCCTGTCGAGCCTGTTGCTCCTGTATTTCCTGTGCTTCCTCCTGGCTGACCTGTTGGTCCTGTTTCTCCTGTGTTTCCAGTTACTCCTGTATTTCCTGTTGCTCCTGTCACTCCTGTGCTTCCGGTCGATCCTGTTGTTCCTGTTTCTCCTGTCGCCCCAGTTTCTCCGGTTGGTCCTGTTTCTCCTGTGCTTCCTGTCGCTCCTGTTGGTCCTGTTTCTCCTGTCGCCCCAGTTTCTCCGGTTGTTCCTGTTACCCCTGTTGATCCTGTATTTCCAGTTGTTCCTGTTTCTCCTGTGTTTCCTGTCGCTCCTGTATTTCCTTGTATTCCTGTGTTTCCTGTTTCTCCTGTTACTCCTGTTACTCCTGTTACTCCTGTATTTCCTGTGTTTCCTGTTGGTCCTGTTTCTCCTGTCACTCCTGTGTTTCCTGTTGAGCCTGTTTCTCCTGTCGCTCCTGTGTTTCCTGTTGGTCCTGTTTCTCCTGTCGCTCCTGTTACTCCCGTAGCACCTGTTTCTCCTGTTACTCCTATGTTTCCTGTTACTCCTGTCGATCCTGTTTCTCCTGTCACTCCTGTGTTTCCTGTCACTCCTGTGTTTCCTGTAGCTCCTGTCGATCCTGTTTCTCCTGTCACTCCTGTATTTCCAGTTGGTCCTGTTTCTCCTGTTACTCCTGTATTTCCTGTTTCTCCTGCCACTCCTGTACTTCCTGTTTCTCCTGTTTCTCCTGTGTTTCCTGTAGCTCCTGTCGATCCTGTCGATCCTGTTTCTCCTTGTATCCCTGTTGCTCCTGTCACTCCTGTGTTCCCAGTTGCTCCTGTACTTCCTATTCCAGTTTTCCCTGTTGCTCCTGTGTTTCCTTGTGGACCTGTTGGTCCTGTATCTCCTTGTATCCCTGTTGCTCCTGTTGTTCCATTTCCTGTTGCTCCCGTAACACCTGTTTCTCCTTTTTTGCCTCTTGGACCTCTTTCACCCGTATCGCCCTTTTTACCTTTTTTACCCGTAGCTCCAGTAGGTCCTGTTGTTCCTGTTACTCCTGATTCTCCTTTTTTACCCCTTTTCCCTGTTGATCCCGTTGATCCTGCCACACCTGTTGCCCCCGTTACTCCTGAAGGTCCAGTTATACAACATTTTACTTTTTTTTCTAAAAAGATTTCTTTACAAAGTATATGCTCATGATTGCATTGATTCTTAAAATTCCTACAAATATCGTTCCTATCACACATATTTTCATAATATTTCTTATAATAATCATTTTTTCTATTGTTCAAGCATTTCACCTCCTCGCAACTATTTGTTTTTTGAAACTTAGTCATAATTATTATATGTAATATAAATGAAAAAGTGAGTAATATAAATCATTGTTACAATATAGTTTAAATAAAAAATGATTGATATAAATCATTGTTACAATATAGTTTAAATAAAAAAAATGAGTGATATTAAATTGTTGATACAATGTAAATTAATACATATAACAAAAATTTATATCACTCACTTAAATATTGTTCTAATAAAAAATAATTATCTCTATTTGCTAGCAATGTTTTTGATTGCTTTTATAACTTTGTCTACTTCATATATTGTATTGAAGTAACCCATACTGAATCTCACTGCACCTTTTTCGATTGTTCCAAGTGTTTTATGAGCAAGAGGTGCACAGTGTATTCCAGATCTAGTCGCTATGTCATATTCATTGTCAAGTACAAATGTAACTTCTCCAGAATCTACATTGTCAATATTTATAGATATAACAGCTGCACGTTTTGTAGCATCAAGTGGTCCATATATTGTTATACCTTCTATCGTTTGAAGTTGATCGATCATATATTGACATAAGTTTTCTTCATGTTTTCTAATTTTATCTATACCTGTTTCCATTACAAATTTTACACCTTCTCCAAGTCCTATTATTCCTGGAGTATTGTGTGTTCCTGATTCATATTTATCAGGAATAAGTTCTGGTTGAACTACATCTTCGGATTTACTTCCTGTGCCACCTTCTTTTAATGTAGATAGACTAAGTCCTTCTCTTATACACAAAATACCTGTACCTTGAGGTCCTAAAAGCCCTTTGTGACCTGGCATAGCAAGCATATCTACGTTAATATCTTTCATATCGATATTGTATACTCCTGCTGTTTGAGAAACATCTGCCAAAAATAATACATTGTGTTTTTTAGCTATCTCTCCTACTGCTTTTATATCTACAAGTGTTCCACATACATTAGATGCGTGAGTAGATATTATTAATTTTGTATTTTCCTTTATTGCAGATTCAATGTTTGCTGGATTTATAAATCCTTCTTTATCAGCATATACTACTGTAGTTTCTACGCCTATTTCTTTCAACTTACTAAGTGGTCTTAAAACAGAATTATGTTCCATAC
The DNA here is from genome assembly GCA_031272305.1 of Clostridioides sp. GTDB lineage: Bacteria > Bacillota > Clostridia > Peptostreptococcales > Peptostreptococcaceae > Metaclostridioides. Next base: position 24,275 of record JAISUA010000105.1, on the reverse strand, counting down.
TTGTTGTTACAACGTGGTCACCTGATTTAAGAGCTCCTTTTATCGCAAGATTAAGTGAATCTGTTGCGTTTTCTGTAAACACAATATTCATTGGATTATCTATATTAAATAATTTTGCTATGTTTTCTCTTGTATCATATATTTTTCTAGCACATTTTATAGCCATTTTGTGTCCTGATCTTCCTGGATTTGCACAGTAATCCTTCATACAATTCATCATTTCATTATAAACTGATTCAGGTTTTGGAAAAGTTGTTGCAGCATTATCAAAATATATCATTTTTTATCTCTCCAATCATTATAATTATATATTTAAAATATATTTTTTACTTATCTATTTCATTTCTAGATGTATTTAAAATATGACTTATCATCACTTAAGTAAGATCTAATTAGATACAAACTCTAATTTATTCCATAATCATAGCAATAATATTGTTCAAATCTTCATCATTGTAATATTCTATTTCTATCTTACCTTTACGCTTACCCTTTTTAATACTAACCTTTGTTCCCAAAGTATTCGTAAGCTTGTCCTCAATATCCACTAAAAATATATCTTTTTCCTCTTCTTTTTCTTTCTTTGGAGCTTCTATTTCTTTTCCTTCTGCTATCTTTTTCGCTATATCTTCTACCTGTCTTACAGAAAGACCTTCCTCTACAACTCTAAGTGCTATTTCATATTGTTGTTGCTCAGTTGGTATTCTTAAGATTGCTTTCCCATGTCCAGCAGTGATTTCTCCACTATCTAGCAATTCTATTACTTTCTTTGATAGATTCAATAATCTTAATGTATTTGTAATATAAGATCTACTTTTTCCAACTGCATCTGCTATTTCTTCTTGAGTCACTTCATAATTTTCTATCAAACTTTTGTATGCTAGTGCTTCTTCTACGGCATTCAAATCTTCCCTTTGAATATTTTCGATAAGTGCTATCTCCATAACATTCTTCATAGGAATATCTTTTACTATAGCTGGTATTTCTTTGATTCCTGCCATTTTTGAGGCTCTGTATCTTCTCTCACCAGCAATAATCATATAACTATCTATTCCATCAGGTTTTAACACTATTGGTTGTAGCACACCATGATTTTTGATAGATTCAGAAAGTGCCTTTATTTTTTCGTCATCAAAATATTTTCTAGGCTGAAGGTCATTTGGATGAATGTTTTTTATTTCGATGTTCAATATATCTTTGTGATTAATTTCTTCAAATGTTTCAGGAATTAATGCACTTAATCCCTTTCCAAGTCTATTACTTCTTTTCGATTTTCTTTCCATCTAAAAATCTTCCTCCTCCTCTAAATCTAAAAATTCCTCAGCAAGTTCCATATATGCAAGTGAACCCCTGCATCTTGCATCGTAATAGATTGCTGGTTTTCCATGACTTGGTGCTTCTGCAAGTCTAACATTTCTAGGAATAAGACTCGTATATACTTTCCCCTTAAAATATTTTTTAACTTCTTCTACTACTTGAATAGATAGATTTGCTCTTCCATCAAACATACTCAACACAACACCTTGAATCTCAAGATTTTTATTTAATCTTCCTTTCACCAACTGAATCGTCTTCATCAGTTGGCTTACACCTTCAAGTGCATAGTATTCGCATTGTATCGGAATCATCACACTATCAACAGCTGTAAGTCCGTTTATCGTAAGCATTCCCAAAGAAGGAGGGCAATCTATAAATATATAATCATAGTTTTCTTTAATTTTATCAACTGATTTTTTTAGTATAAATTCCCTATTTTCTATCTGAGAAAGCTCTATCTCTGCACCTGCAAGTTCAGATGCTGATGCAATTATATCAACATTTTCAAATTCTGTCGTTATTATTGATTCTTCTATATTGCAATCGTCTAACATTACTTCATAGATTGTATTTTCGACCTCATTTTTATCTATACCATATCCACTTGTAGAATTTCCTTGAGGATCCAAATCTATAACAAGTACTTTTTTATTAAGTTTAGCAATAGCAGCACTTAAATTAACATTTGTTGTTGTTTTGCCTACTCCACCTTTTTGGTTGAAAATAGCAATTACTTTTCCCATTATTATCACCTCTTGTGTATACTTAAACTTATTTATATTAGACTTATCACTTAAAAAATAGAGATTACTTATACAAGTAATCTCTATTTTTTAGGAATCTTAAATACAACTTCCATGTAATCTCCTTTGTCAACTTCATTGTATTTTGCATCAATTCCTGTTTTAGTTATAACTTCATAAGCCTGTTTCAATGTATTTAAGTATATTCTCATACCCATAGAAACTTTTATATTTTGCTTCTTTTTATTATCATCATCTTTTTTATCATCGTCTAAATCATCGAGAATATCGCTGATCAACTTTTCTGTTTTCTTAACTGTCAACTCATTTGAAACTACTTTGTCAAGTACTTGTTTCATCAACTCTTCACTAGGTAATTTAAGCAATGCTCTCGCATGCCTTTCTGTTAAATTATTCTCGACCAAACTAGTCTTTATATCATTTGGCAACTTCAAAATTCGAAGTTTGTTGGCTATTGTAGATTGATTTTTCCCAAGTTTCTCAGCAAGTTGCTGTTGGGTAAAGTGATGTTGTCTAATAAGGTTGTCATAACCTATAGATTCTTCAATAAAATTCAGATCTTCCCTTTGTAGATTTTCAAGTAAAGCCAAAACTGCTGAGGATTCATCATCCATATTATTTATTATAACAGGAACTGTTTTAAGACCTGCCATCTTTGCAGCTCTAAGTCTTCTTTCTCCAGCAACCAATTCATACACATCATCTTTTGATCTTACAGTAAGTGGCTGAAGTATACCAAAAGCTCTTATAGAATCGCTCAACTCTTCTAATGATACCTGCGAAAAAATCTTTCTCGGTTGATATGGATTTGGTACTATTTTTTCTACAGATATTTCCATTATTTTTTTTTCTTCCATAACATACCCCTCTTATTTAGACAATTATATATAACCTTTTTACAATACCTTACAATATATTAATTTCTTCATATATTAATTTCTTCATTTATTACTTTTATCCTCTTTTATTTTATAGGGTTTTTAGACACTTTTCCAGCCTTTCTCGGATATTTATTCGGAGTATCTTTTATCTTTTGAAAAATCAATATGTTGTGATTTGAATCTGATTCTTTTAATTTTATGTCTATTTTCTCAATAAACTTCACTCCTAATACTTCTTGTGCTTTTGTAGAATCTTGTATCTCTCTTTCGACACTAGGTCCTTTTAAGCATATAAAATATCCTCCCACTTTTACGAATGGAACGCATATTTCAAGAAGTACTGGCAATTCTGCAACCGCTCTTGCTGTGGCTATATCATATGATTGTCTGTATTCTTTTTTTACTCCAAAATCTTCTGCTCTAGCATGAAGATATTCAATTCCTTCTAATTCTAAACTTTCTCCGACTGCTTTCAAAAAATTTATCCTTTTATTCAAAGAATCTAGAAGTGTCAATTTTATATTTTCAAAACATATTTTTAGTGGTATTCCAGGGAAACCTGCACCTGTTCCAACATCGATTACAGATATGTTTTCTTTGACGCAACCTGATTTAACCATAGATATACTATCCAAAAAATGTTTTATATAAATTTCTCGTTCATCTTCTATGCCTGTCAGATTCATTACTTTGTTCCATTCTACAAGAACTTCCTTATATTTTTGAAATCTATCTAACATCTTTGTATCTGCTTTGATTCCAAAATCCAATAGTCCTTCTCTTAATAATTCAATATTGTTCATATTAGCAAAAAGTGATTTTTTCACTTACTCCTTAATTTTTTGTATACATCTTTACATATAATTATATAACTTATTTTTTTAATTCTTCTTAAATTCATATAATATATAACTAAAACAAAACATCTAACAAGAGAATTCACTTAATTTTTTGTATATATTATATAACACTTTATAAGTCTTTTCATCAAAAACTTTTAATTTTTTCTTCTCATTTGTTCCAAGTAAATCAATAAGACTGATATATCTGCTGGAGATACTCCTGATATTCTCGATGCTTGTCCAATTGACACTGGTTTTATTTTATTTAATTTTTGTCTTGCTTCAATCTTTAGACCATCTATAGAAGAATAATCTATATTTTCATCTAGTTTTTTATTTTCTAGCTTCTTGAACTGATCTATTTGTTTAAGTTGTTTATCAATGTATCCTTTATATTTAGTCATAACTTCACATTGATTTTTCACTTCATTAGGAATATCTTCATTTCCTTTTCCTATTTCTTCCAACATTTTATAATTTACTTCTGGTCTTTTTAATATTTCATACAAAGATAGACCTACTTTTATTTCTGAACCACCTTTACTTACAAGAAGTTCATTTATTTCATTAGGAGTAACTCTATCTATTTGTAACCTTTTCATTTCATTTTCTACTTGTTCTTTCTTCGTAAGAAATCTTCTATATCTTTCTTCTGTAGCAAGACCTATTTCATAACCTTTTTGCGTAAGTCGCATATCTGCATTGTCTTGTCTTAGATAAAGTCTATACTCTGCTCTTGAAGTCATTATTCTATAAGGTTCATTAGTTCCTTTTGTAACCAAATCATCTATTAAAACACCTATATATGCCTCTGATCTATCAAGGATAAATGGTTCTTCTCCATTTATTTTTCTAACTGCATTTATTCCAGCAATCAAACCTTGAGAAGCTGCTTCTTCATATCCTGAAGTTCCATTGAATTGACCAGCACTAAACAGATTTTCAACACATTTTAATTCCAAATTTATTTTTAATTGAGTAGGATCTACACAATCGTATTCTATAGCATAAGCTGGTCTCATTATTTTTGCGTTTTCAAGACCTTTTATACTTTTGTACATTGGAATCTGTACTTCTAGCGGCAAAGATGTAGAAATTCCTTGAATATACATCTCTTTTGTATTCAGTCCTTCTGGTTCAATAAATAATTGATGTGATTCCTTATCTGTAAATCTCATAATCTTATCTTCAATTGAAGGACAATATCTAGCACCTGTTGAATCGATTTTTCCTGCATATATTGGCGATCTAGCGATGTTTTCTAGAATAATTTCTTTAGTTTTCTTTGTAGTTCGAGTAAGATAACAAGGTACTTGTTCTATATCTAGTTCATCATTCATAAATGAAAATGGCGTGATTTTTTCGTCACCTTCTTGAATATCCATCACAGAAAAATCTATCGTGTCACGATTGATTCTAGCTGGAGTACCTGTTTTAAATCTTCTCATATGAAGTCCTAATTTTTCTAAGTTTTCTGTAAGAGATTTCGCATATCCAAGGCCATTTGGTCCTTCATTAAAAGATACCTCTCCTATATGAATTTTAGAATTTAGATATACACCTGTAGAAAGTATCACTGCTTTTGAATGGTACTCACATCCAAGTTTTGTTATTACACCTGTAGCCTTATTGTCTTCAACTATTATATCTACTACCTCATCCATAACTATATCAAGATTCTTTTCATCTTCAAGAGTTTTCTTCATTTGCTCATGATACTTAAACTTATCTGCTTGAGTTCTAAGTGAATGCACTGCTGGTCCTTTTGCTGTGTTTAGAAGTCTGCTCTGAATAAATGTTTTGTCTGCATTGATTCCCATTTCTCCACCAAGAGCATCTATTTCTTTGACAAGCTGACCTTTTCCTGTTCCTCCTATCGAAGGATTGCATGCCATCATAGCTATAGAATCCAAAGAAAGTGTTATGACAAGTGTTTTTTTTCCCATTCTTGCTGATGCAAGAGCTGCCTCGCAACCTGCGTGACCTGCTCCTACAACAATTATATCATATATACCTGCATTAAAATTAATCATATTTATAATATGTGCCTCCTCGCAAACACTTTTTCTATATTTTTTATTTTCCTATACAGAAGTTGCTGAATATAGTATCTAATAAATCTTCTTTAACTGTATCTCCATTAATATATCCAAGATAATCCCAAACATTTTTCAGATCAACTTCTACAAAATCAAGAGGCAAAGCTTGATTTATAGAGTTAATAGCATCTTCCATAGCTCTAAGTGATTTTTCAAGAGCATCTTTATGTCTTGAATTACTTATAACAATCTCTGAATTATTTTTTACATTACCCTTATATACTAATTTCTCTATTTTTTCTTCAAGTTTTTCTATTCCTATATTATTTAACGCTGAAATCTCTATAATATTATCTGTATTTACATACTTATCTATTTGGGCTATATCAATTTTTTTATCTAGATCCGTCTTATTCAATAGAACTATTGTCTTTGATTTATCCACTGTTTTTAAAATTTCTATATCTTCATCAGAAATATCATTTGAATAATCTAGCACTGTTATCACTAGATCTGCACTTTGAATAGATTCTTTTGATTTTTCTACACCTATTTTTTCTACTACATCTTCTGTTTCTCTTATACCCGCTGTATCAATTATTCTAACAGGTATACCTCTTATATTTACAAATTCCTCTATTACATCTCTTGTTGTTCCTGGAATATCAGTAACTATAGCTCTTTTTTCTCCTAAAATCAAATTCAAAAGAGATGACTTCCCTACATTTGGCTTTCCAACTATGACTGTCTTTAGACCTTCTCTTAAAATTTTTCCACTTTCTGATGAATCATAAAGTTTTTCAATCTGATAACGTAGATTTGTAGCTCCTTCTTTAAGTTCTTTATATGTTATAAATTCTATATCTTCCTCTGGAAAATCTATTGCTACTTCTATCTGTGCAAGAAGTTCTGTAACTTTGAATCTCAAATCTTTTATTTTTTTAGATAAACTTCCTTCTAACTGTCCTTGTGCAACCTCGTGAGATTTTGAAGTCTTTGCATTTATAATATCAATAACTGCCTCCGCTTGAGAAAGATCTATTCTTCCATTCAAAAACGCTCTTTTTGTAAATTCTCCTCTATCTGCAAGTCTTACATCTTTTGATAGCACAAGCTCAAGAATTTTTTTTACACTTACGATTCCACCATGACAATTTATCTCAATAACATCTTCTGCAGTGTAAGAATTTGGACCTTTCATATAAGCAACTAGAACCTCATCTATAACACTTTCAGTATAAGAGTTATTATCTGTATCAATTCTTTTATCTACTATTTTTCCATATATAAGTGTTCTAGCCTTGTATTCAGATATTTTTTTACCTGAATTAGACTTAAATATACTTTCTGCCACTTCAAGTGATTTTGGACCACTTATTCTTATGATACCTATTCCACCTTCTCCAGGTGCTGTAGCTATTGCTGTAATTGTATCGTCAATATACAAAATTTCACCTCCATCAAAAACAGGCTGCCTCAAATCATAACCCTTATAAAATGAGATAGCCTATATTTTTTTCTTTAGATTCCTCGCACTGCTTATACTCAACTATTTATGTTCTATTACTAATCTTCTATGAGGATCTGTGCCTTCACTATAAGTAATAACATACTTGTCGTTTTGAAGTGCTGAGTGTATTATTCTTCTTTCATATGGATTCATATAATCCAGTTTTTTAGTTTTCTTTGTTCTTGCAACTTCTCTAGCTGCCTTTGTAGCATATCTTATCAAAGATTCTTTTCTCTTTCTTCTATAATTATTTATATCTATGCTTACTCTCATCTTTGAATCCTTATTTATCTTATTCAAAGCAAGTCCTGTCAATAATTGAATAGAATCTAGAGTTTCTCCTCTTCTTCCTATAAGTTTATGTGCTTCTTTTCCAGAAATATTTATTTTTATAATTTTCTTATCTTGTGATACCTCAACTTGAGCATCTAGATTTGCATTTAGAATCAAGGTTTCAATGAATTTTCTTGAAACTTCAAGTTCATTTTCAATAAGAGTAATTTCGTATACTCCATTCTTTGCTCCTATGCCAAGAAATCCTTTAGTAGGATTTTCAAGCACTTGTATTTCTAAATCTTCTTCTTTGCAATTAAATTTCTCTATAGCCGCCTTTATTGCCTCTTCTTTACTTTTGCAGTTTATTTTTAGACTTTTTGGCATCGGCTCCTACCTCCCCACCAGTTTTGGAATTATTAGAAAGTCTTTTTTTCATAGGTGCAACTACTAGTAACGTTTGAATTATTGAATATACATTACTTACTGTCCAATAAAGAACAAGTCCTGATTGCCATTGGAAACCAAATATAAATGACATACCTGTCATAATATAAGTCATTGATTTCATTTGAGGATTCATATCCTCAGTGGCTGTAGTTGCCATAGTTACTTTTTGCATAAAATATGCACTTATACCTGATAAAAACGCTATTATATAATCAGGTTTCGATAAACTTTTGATCCATAAAAAGCTTGTGTTAGCTACATCATATGCTGCTTTTGTTTCAAATACTCCATATTTTACTGGATCTTTTAAAACCCAAAATAAAAAGAATATTATAGGCATTTGAATTAGCAAAGGCAAACATCCTGATAATGGATTGAATTTTGTTTCCTTATATAATTTTTGTAATTCTTCGTTTTGTTTTTCTGGTTTATTCTTATATTTCTCTTGAATTTCTTTGATACGAGGTTGTATCTCTTGCATAGCCATAGATGACTTTGTCTGTTTAACAGTCAATGGCAGAATAATTGTTTTTACAATTATAACAAACAATATAATTGATAACCCGTAATTTTGAGTTAAGCCATACATTGCTTTAAGTATTTGTCCTAGTGCACTTCCTATTATTCCCACGTAAACCTCCTATTTTTTTATATGATATAAATGCAAACCGTTCAGAACGATTTTCTTGTTATCACTATTTGACGTCAAATCTATGATGATAAGACTTTCAATCTTTGATTTTATTTCAAAGGGTCAAATCCTCCAGGATGAAACGGATGGCATTTTAAAATTCTTCTTACTGCTAGATAACTTCCTTTGAATATTCCGTATTTTTTGATAGCTTGTATAGCATATTCCGAGCAAGTCGGATAAAATCTACACGTAGGGCCTTTCAAAGGAGATATGTATTTCTGATAACACCTAATCATAAATATGAAAACTTTAGATAAACTTTTGTTAAAGCTTTTCATAGTACATACACCTCTTCTGTGTTTTTTTATACTCAATTACAGTGATTTGCTAGAAATATTTTTTCTATAACTTAACATATTCTGTGTTTTTTATGGCTCTGCTACTATTAAAATATTCCTTCCAACTAAACTATTCTTTCCAATTAAACTTTTTTAATTTAAATATATTTTTTCAAATATTTTCTCTTATATATTTTTTATATATTTTTTCGTGAAGTTATCTTTAGACCTAGTTTTTTTATCAAAAAATTCATTGATTTTCTGATATCTTCATAAGTTGCCTCACTTGCTGCAACTCTCGCTATAAATACTATATCATATCCTCGAAGAATTTTGTCAACAATATTAAGTCTAAATACTTCTTTTATTCTTCTTCTAATTTTGTTTCTAACATTCGCTTTTCCAACTTTTTTAGATATAGATATTCCTAATCTTGTAGTATCAGTATTATTCTTTAGAAAATACAGCACTAAATATTTATTAGAATACGATTTTCCAAACTTATATACCTTCCTAAAATCAGAATCTTTTTTTATTCCTTGTATCATTTTATTACCTCTTTTAATTAGCTCTTTCACTTACAAAAGATTGTCCTCATTCGAAAAATTACTTTTAAAACCTTTCCCCTCTTTTTAAGCTAATTATATTTTTTTAAGTCTTTCATTATATAAAAAGGCCACTATACAAGCGGCCATTTTCAATTAATGAGTTAGTCTTTTTCTACCTTTAGCTCTTCTTCTTCTTAAAACATTTCTACCGTTTGATGTTTTCATTCTTTTTCTGAAGCCATGTTCTTTGCTTCTTTGTCTTTTTTTGGGTTGGTAAGTTCTTTTCATTTATAGCGCTCCTTTCTGCTCTTTGTTTTCTAGCTGAGTATTGTAAAAAAGATAATCTATATCTTCCATAAATGTTCACTTTTTGTGTAAAGTAAAAACACATACTAATGTGAATATAACACATATCATTATAAAATTTTTTCACTCTCTTGTCAATGAATTTTTAAGATTTTCTAAGATAAAATAAATTGCAAGATCAAATTGTTAGTCTAAATTTTTCGTTATAAATTATTCCTTTTGTCACCTAAATCTTTCGTTATAAATTACTCCTTTAAATATTATATTACATTTACCACAAATTTAAACTATAAAATACGAACATTTATAATAAAACAACAAAATTAGTTCACTATTTAAATAATTTTTAATTTTTTTATCGCGATTATAGATTATATTTCCATAATAAGCTATAATATATTTAATAATTAAACTAACTTAGGAAATCAATTCAATTATTGTTTCTACTCGAAAAGGATTTCCTTAAGATATAGAGAAATATATAAAATTGTTAATAGAATATAATTATTTTTCTATATAAGATAATTTTAATTAATATTTCTCTTGAAATAAAGAAATACAAAAAAAATAAATAAAGGTGGGTGCTTGTATGAAAGTTTATGAAAGTAAAGCTATTAGAAATGTTGCTATTCTTGGACACAGTGGAAGTGGTAAAACAAACTTGATTGAAACAATATCTTATACTGCAAACGCAAATAAGATTCCTAGGCTAACAGATAAACAAAATATGACATACAATATGTCATTGATTCCTATAGAATACAATGAGCATAAGTTTAATCTTCTAGATACACCAGGATATTTTGATTTTGTAGGCGATGTTATTTCAGCATTAAGAGTAAGTGATGCAGCTATTATAGTAATAGATGCTACAAATCCTGTTCAAGTTGGTACAGAAAAATCTCTTGAACTTACAGAGAATATGCCTAAGATTATGTTTATAAATAAAATCGATAACGAAAAAGCAAGATATAAAGATGCTATACAAATGCTTAGAGATAGATTTGGAAATAAAATAGTTCCAATGATAAGTCCTGTTTTCAAAGATAACAAATTTATAAAACTTTACAATGTGCTTGAAAATATCGATGATTTGGATGAAGAGTTTAGAGAACAAGCTCATACAATCAAAGATGCTCTTATGGAACTTATCGCTGAAACAGACGATGAAATACTTGATAAATATTTCAGTGGCGAAGAACTTACTAACGAAGAAATTCAAAAAGGTATTATTGTAGGCATCAAAAGAGGTGATATAATTCCTGTTATCTGTGGATCTACAATCAATAATATCGGTACAAAAGAAATACTTGAAACAATTTCTGAATACATAGACCCTACGGTTTGTGATGGAAATTCATTCAAAGGGTTCGTGTTCAAAACTTTAGTCGATCCATTTATAGGAAAGATGAGTTATATCAAAATAGAAGATGGTTCTATTAAGAAAGATATGGATTTCTACAATCTTAGAACAAATGAAAAAGAAAGAATGTCAGGAATATATACCGTTAAAAATAATAATGAATTGAATGAACTAAAAGAAGCTCATTGTGGAGATATTATCGTTGTTACAAAATTAAACGACTTAAAAACAGGAGATACTATTTCATCAGACAAAAATGCTGATGAACTTGAAGGTATTGCTTTCCCAAAACCTCAAATTTATTATGCAGTTAGCCCTAAAAATAAAAACGAAGATGATAAAGTTGGGACAACTCTTAATAAATTCGTAGAAGAAGATCCTACTCTTACTTGGTATAGAAATGTTGAAACAAAACAATCTCTACTTGGAGGACAAGGTGAGCTTCACATCAAGACTGCAATAGAAAAAATGAAAAACAAATTCGGTGTAGATGTCAATTTGGACGAAATAAAAGTTCCTTACAGAGAAACTATCAAAGGTTCATCAGATGTACAAGGAAAATACAAAAAACAATCTGGTGGTCATGGTCAATACGGTGATGTTAAGATTAGATTTTCAAAATCAGATAAAGAATTTGATTTCTCAGAAGAACTTTTCGGAGGTTCTGTGCCAAAACAATATGTACCTGCCGTTGAAAAAGGACTTAAAGAATCTATGCAAAAAGGTATTTTAGCTGGATATCCTGTGACAAATATCAAAGCTGTTCTTTACGATGGTTCTTATCATGATGTTGATTCATCTGAAATGGCATTCAAAATGGCTGCAAGTGTTGCATACAAAAAAGGAATGGAAGAAGCAAAACCAATTATATTAGAACCAATTATGAAATTAAAAATAACAGTTCCTGACGAATATATGGGAGATGTAATGGGTGACATCAACAAGAGAAGAGGTAGAATTCTAGGAATGGAACCTACTGACAACTCAAAACAAGTTATCTTTGCAAATGCTCCTCAATCAGAAACAACAAAATATGCAATCGACCTTAGATCTATGACACAAGGAAGAGGAATATTTGAAATGGAATTAGAAGGATATGAAGAAATACCTACTCACTTAGTAGATAAAATAATAGCTGACGCTTCAAAATAAAAAATTAATTTATTGATGTAATATAAATAAAATAAGTTGATGAATCTTAAAAAATATTCATCAACTTATTTTTATGGCTCTATGACATTTAAGAAGTAATGTCCACTTAATTTGTAAAGAAGCTTTTTCATTTATGTGAATTTTTATTTCAATTCTGCTGTTCATTTTTTTAAATTTGATATGCACTTTTCCAAAACCTTTGTATTCTATAAAAAACTATAGATATCATTAAAAACTATACATATATATTTTTAAAGCTATATATATTTTTTTCTTGATTATTTTTTATTTAAAAAGTGTTTACAATAATATTTTTTTGTGTATAATAATAGTCAAAGAAAGTCAAATATTTTTATAAAAATGGTGATATCATGGCAACAATAAGCGATACTATAGAAAAGTTCATCAAGGATTTGATGAGCAACGAAAAAAAAATTCAAATTCAAAGAAATGAACTTGCAAATTTGTTTTCCTGTGTACCATCTCAAATAAATTATGTACTTACGACAAGATTCACAATTGAAAGAGGATATTTAGTCGAGAGTAAAAAAGGTGGCGGAGGTTATGTTCAAATTATAAAAATAGAGCAAGATGATATTGATTTGAATAACTTTTTAAATAATCAAATAGGAGATAGAATATCATATAGAAAGTCAAAAGATATTTTAGAATATTTAAGAGAACAAAATATTATTAATGATAGAGAAGAAATTTTAATTCTTTCTGGATTAGAAGATAAAGTTTTATCTTTTCCGAATATCGATTTAAAAGAAAGAGTTCGAGCTAATATATTGAAAAATATAATTAAGGCATTAATTATTTAATTAATTCAGAGGAGTGATTGATATGTTGTGTCAAAAGTGTAATAAAAACAATGCTACTATCTACTATAAAGAAAATATAAATGGCGAAGAAAAAGAAATGTATTTGTGCGAAGAGTGTGCCAAAAATCATACTCCTGCAATGATTGACTTGTTTCTACCATTTTCAATAGGAGATATTTTTACAAATAAAAAACTTAAAAAGGAAAATATAGACGATAAAGCTTTTAAGTGTCCAAATTGTGGAATGAGTTATAGTGAATTCGAAAAAACAGGAAAGCTAGGCTGTTGTGAATGCTACAATACATTTAGAGAACAATTAACACCTATAATTCAAAAATTCCAAGGTAATTCTGAACATATAGGCAAAGTTCCAAATAATTCTTACAAGAAGCTAAGTATTAGAAATCAAATAAAATCTCTAAAAAAAGAACTCTCTAATGAGATTGAAAAAGAAAACTATGAAAATGCAGCTATCTTGAGAGATAAAATAAAGGCTATGGAAAATGATATGAATAATGAGGTGAAATAATATGTCAACTGAAAAAGATACAAATAATAAAAATGAATCAGATTTCAAAATAAATTTAAGCGACAACAATAATATAGTTACATCTGATTTTGACAATAATAAAAGTAACGATAATTCATCAAAAGAAAATCTTGAAAATATAGAGAGATTATGTTCTTCTAAAGAAATGATCATAAAGTCAAGAGTTCGACTTGCTAGAAATCTAGCTTGCTATCCATTTCCAACAAAAATGAATAGTGAGCAAGCAAAGGAAATAGTCCAAAAGGTTAAGTCTATTTTTATAAAAGAAGATAGTTTGACAAATGAATTTGAATTTTACGATATGAACACACTTGACAAATTATCAAAAATCAATCTTGTAGAAGAACATCTTATAAGTCCTGACCTTTCTGAAAAAGCTGATGCAGGAGTGCTAATCAACAAAGATAAAAATGTCAGCATAATGATAAATGAAGAAGATCATATTAGAATACAAGCTATATGTGATAGCGATTCAATTTACGAAGCTTATGAAATCGCAAATAAATACGATGAAATAATCGAAAAAAATCTTGAATATGCTTTCGACCCATATTTAGGATATCTTACTTCTTGTCCAACAAATGTTGGTACAGGAATAAGAGCCTCTGCTATGATACATCTTTCTGCTATCTCTCAATTGAAATATATCAATGAAATGTATAAAATTCTCGCAAAAATAGGTATGACTATGAGAGGAATATATGGAGAAAGAAGTGAGGCTCTAGGAAATATCTATCAGATTTCAAATCAGTTGACTCTTGGAAAAACAGAAAAAGAGATTGTAGAACTATTGTATAATATCACTGGAAGTATAGTTGATAAGGAAAAGCAAGCTAGGGATTTATTAGAAGAATCTAGAGGAATAGAATATGAAGACAAAATTTTTAGATCTTTAGGTATACTTCTAAATTCTAGGGTAATAAATACTAAAGAGGCTATGGAACATCTGTCAAATTTAAAAACAGGTATTTCTCTAGGACTTATAAAACCACTAGAAGCAGGATATTTAGACAGACTTACAATAGATATTCAACCTGCACATCAATCTATTATGAGTAAAGATAGCAATTTGAAATCAAGAGATGCAAATAGAGCAAGATATATAAGAGAATCTTTAAAACAACTTAACTAAGATTTACAGATATAAGTTTTATAGACAGGAGGATAGAGTATGAATTTTAATAATTTTACACAGAAAGCAAAAAAAGCTATAAATATAGCAATTGAATTTTCTAAAAAACTAGGTCACACAGTAGTAGGAAGTGAGCATATTCTCTACGGATTGATCTGCGAAGAAGATGGTATCGCTTCTAAAGCTCTTAGAAACTTAGGACTTAGTGCAGAAGATATTGAACACGAAGTTGTCCATTTAGATGGAATAGGCGATATTCTTACTCAAGATGTTGTCATAAGTCCTAGAAGTAAACAAATTTTAGAAATATCAGAAGCTATTGCTTCCAATCTAAACACAAATTACGTAGGAACAGAACATCTTCTTCTAGCAATTATTGATGAAGGCGAAGGCATTGCGAATAAGATTTTCAAAGAATTTGGTATAAATGAGAGATACTTATGTGAAATCACTATGAAAATGATGGGAATAGATGAAATCAAAGAGGAATCTTCTATTGGCAGTTCATCAACTTATCCACCCAATCCATTTGCTCAAACAAAATCAAATTCTTTAGGAAATTCCTCAGCTGAAACTCTAAAAAAATACGGGGTCAACTTAACTCAATTAGCAAAGCAAAACAAACTTGATCCAGTAATCGGAAGAGGCAATGAAATACAAAGAATTATACAAATACTAAGTAGGAGAACTAAGAACAATCCTGTTCTTATAGGCGATCCTGGAGTAGGAAAAACTGCTATTGTAGAAGGACTTGCTACAAATATTATAAACGGAAATGTTCCTACAAACCTAAAGGACAAATCTGTATATACTTTGGATATGGGTTCACTTCTAGCTGGTGCAAAATATCGTGGTGAATTTGAAGAAAGAATAAAAAATGTAGTAGATGAAGTCACTAGAAATGGAAATATAATTTTATTTATAGATGAGATGCATACAATAATTGGTGCTGGCTCAACAGGAGAAAGTTCTATTGACGCTTCTAATATTTTGAAGCCTGCACTTGCAAGAGGAGAAATACAAGTTATAGGAGCTACAACTATTGATGAATATAGAAAACACGTCGAAAAAGACTCTGCTCTTGAAAGAAGATTTCAACCAATAATGGTAGAAGAACCTTCTAAAGAAGATGCTATAAAAATCCTTGAAGGTTTGAGAGATAAATATGAAGCTCATCATAAAGTAAGCATAACAGATGAATCTATAAAAGCAGCTGTAGACTTATCTGTTAGATATATTTCAGATAGATTTTTGCCAGACAAAGCCATAGATTTGATAGATGAAGCTGCATCTAGAGTAAGATTAAAGGAAAATACTCCTCCTCATCAAATCAAAGAACTCGAAAAGAAAATAGAAAGTATAGGCAAGGAAAAAGAAGAAGCTATAAGATCTCAAGATTTTGAAGCTGCAGCAAAAATAAGAGATAGACAAAAAGCTCTTAGCAAAGAACTTGAAGACTTCAAAAATGATTGGAGTAAAAATTCTAAGAACTCTGATGTCGTCACTGCAGATGTTATAGCAGAAATAGTAGCACTTTGGACAGGTGTACCTGTCAACAAACTCCTTGAAGAAGAAAAAGATAAACTTCTTCATCTTGAACAAAAATTACACGAAAGAGTAATAGGTCAAGATCAAGCAGTTGAATCAATTTCTCGTGCAATCAGAAGATCTCGTGCTGGTCTAAAAGATCCAAATAGACCTATAGGATCATTCCTTTTCTTAGGTCCTACTGGTGTAGGTAAGACAGAACTTTCTAAAGCACTTGCAGAAATACAATTTGGCAACGAAAATCAAATTATTAGAATAGATATGTCTGAATATATGGAAAAACATTCAGTATCAAGACTTGTAGGCTCACCTCCAGGTTACGTAGGACACGATGAAGGTGGTCAACTTACAGAAAAAGTTAGAAGAGCTCCTTATAGTGTTGTACTTTTCGACGAAATAGAAAAAGCTCATCCTGATGTGTTTAATATTTTACTTCAGATATTAGATGATGGTAGACTTACTGATTCAAAAGGAAGAACTGTTGATTTCAAGAATATCATCATAATAATGACATCAAATGTTGGTGCATCTATGCTAAGCAAACAAAAAACTATGGGATTCTCAACAAGTATAAATGAATCTCAAAAACAAAAAGATGAATATGAAAAAATGAAAGAAACTATTATGTCACAATTAAAAGAACGATTTAGACCTGAATTTTTGAATAGAATTGATGATATAATAGTATTCCACCAATTAAATTCTGAAGATATCTCAAAGATAGTAAAACTTATGGCTAAAGACGTTATAAAAAGACTTGAAGATCTTGAAATATATCTTGAACTAAGCGATGACGTTATAGAATTTATGGCTAAAAAAGGTACGAATTTAGAATATGGAGCAAGACCTCTTAAAAGAGCTATACAAAAAGAACTCGAAGATGAACTTTCAGAAGCTATACTAAGAGGAGATATAGAAAAAGGAAATCACATAACAGCAACTATGGATAGTGGAAAAATAACTTTCCATAGATTTAATAAATAATATTTAATGTATAAATAGGAAATCTCCCTATTGACAAAGGGAGATTTTCTTTTATCATTAATATTATGAGTAAATAATCATATTAAGCTTAAATAAAGATTTGTATAATATTATGAAAATCCTATTAAGGTTAAATAAAGATTTGTATAATATTATGAAAAACATATATCATGGAAAACTATTAAAATATTCTTATTTAGAAATTTTATGTTGAAATACAACAACAAATTTTTGGAGGTAACATGGCAAAAGTCAAAACAAAATTTGTCTGCAGTAACTGTGGATACGAACATGCTAAATGGCTTGGAAAATGTCCTGAGTGCTCATCTTGGAACACTTTCGAAGAAGAAATAGAAGAAAAAAAATCAAAACACAAAGAAATTTTTATAACAGAAAAATCTTCATCCAAACCTGTACTTATAGGAGATATCAAATCAAAAAATGAAGAAAGATTTTCTACAAACATCAAAGAGCTAGATAGAGTTCTAGGTGGAGGAATAGTGAGGGGTTCATTGATTCTAGTAGGTGGAGATCCAGGAATAGGAAAGTCTACTTTGCTTCTTCAGGTATCAAATAATATCGCAAAATCGGGTAAAAAAGTTTTATATATTACTGGAGAAGAATCTGAGTCTCAAATTAAATTGAGAGCCGATAGATTAGGTGTAAGTTCTGATACTTTATACATATTTGCAGAAAACAATTTAAATATTATTGAATCTTACTTAGCGAAAATAAGTCCTGATGTTATTATTTTGGATTCTATACAAACTGTCTACAGTCCAGATATTTCATCAGCACCAGGAACTATCAGCCAAATAAGAGAAGGAACTTCACATTTTATGAAAATCGCAAAAACACTTGGAATTTCTACTTTCTTAGTTGGTCACGTTACAAAAGAAGGTTCTATTGCAGGTCCAAAACTTCTTGAACATATGGTAGACACTGTGCTTTATTTCGAAGGTGAAAGATACAATTCTTTCAGACTTATTAGAGCTGTCAAAAATAGATTTGGTTCAACAAATGAGCTCGGTGTATTTGAAATGATAGATAAAGGACTTTGCGAAGTTTTAAATCCATCTCAAGTTTTGATTTCTGAGAAACCAAAAGATGTATCAGGATCTGTCATCATTTCTACTGTTGAAGGAACAAGACCTATGCTTGTAGAACTTCAAGCACTTGTTGCTAGATCGAGTTTTGGTGTTCCAAAAAGAACGGCTTCAGGTGTAGATTATAATAGAGTATATATGCTTCTTGCAGTACTTGAGAGAAGAGCTAATATGAATATTCAAAACTGTGATGTTTATGTAAATATAGTAGGTGGTATAAAAGTAAATGAACCTTCTATAGATTTGGGTGTAGTACTTGCTGTTGCATCTAGTTTTAGAAATAGACCTATAAACGAAAGTTTAGCTGTGACAGGTGAAATTGGTCTAAGCGGAGAAATAAGATCTGTAAGTTTTATAGAAAAAAGAATTTCTGAATGTAAAAAACTCGGATTTAAGGCAATAATTATACCAAAGAGTAATTTTGATGTGATAAAAGATATCAAAGGAATAAAAATAATTCCTGTAACGAATATAAGACAAGCTATAGACATAGCTCTTAAATAACTATCTGTAACTGATAAATTTATATGTAATAACTATACTTATCTCATTATAACATAGTTAAGTTATGATTATTGATAAGTATTATTAGTTAAATGAACTCAACAATATCTCGTTATAATAAAATTAAGCTATGATAACTAAAAAATTTACTCTATATAAATATGGCTTTTAATACAAAAAAATATCTTAACGGAGGTGGATTTTTATAGAAGAATTTAGACCGAAAAAAAAATTTATATTTGATTTCAAAGGCAAAAATAACGAAAAAATGATAGAAGCACTAAAAATAATCGCACCAGGTACATCGCTTAGGGTCGCACTTGAAAATATTTTGAATGCAAATACTGGAGCACTTATAATCATATCCTCCGACGAGAAAATAATGAAGTTGGCAGATGGAGGATTCAATATAAATGCACCATGTACTCCTACAAATCTATACGAACTTGCAAAAATGGATGGAGCAATTATACTTAGCTCTGATTTAAAAAATATACTAAAAGCAAATGTTCAAATGATACCTAATAGCAATATTGCATCAAACGAAACAGGAACAAGACACAGAACTGCACAACGACTTGCAAAACAAACTGGTGAAATAATCATAGCAGTATCACAAAGACGAAATATTATAACTCTCTATGTGAATGAACAAAAATATGTAATAAAAGATGTTTCTAAAATACTTGCTGAAGCAAATCAGTCTCTACAAATACTAGAAAAGTACAAAAAAGTATTCAACGAAAATATACTAAAACTAAACTTGCTGGAATTTCAAGATTTAGTCACAATATTTGATGTAGTCTCCGCTATTCAAAAAGTAGAATCAGTTATTAGAATTTCACGTATAATCGAAGAATATATAATCGAACTTGGAGATGAATCAGAACTCATCAAAATGCAACTTGAAGAACTATTTTCTGGAACTTTTGACTGTCGAGAAAAACTTATTATGGATTATGCTATTTCAGAAAACAACGCTGAAACATATATTGAAAATCTAAAAAAAATGTCTGATGAAGATATGATGGATTTGAAAAAAATTGCAAAACTTTTAGGATATACTGGCTCAACAGATGATCTAAGCCTACAAGTAAATTCTAAAGGATACAGATTGCTTTATAAGATAGAACGGCTTCCACATTCTATAATAGAAAATCTAATAAATTACTTTGGAAATTTCAAAAATATATTTGAATCTAGCAAAGAAGAATTATGCGAAGTGGAAGGTATAGGAGAATCAAGAGCAGAACATATTAAAAAGAGTCTAAATAAAATGCAACAATTTGTAATTTTTGATAAAAATATATGATACAATGGTAATACAAAAATTTTAAATTCAGGGGTGATAAAGTGATAAAAAAAATATTTAGAATAGTTATTGCATTATTAGGATTCGGAGCAGGATATGCAGCGTATTCATCGCTTACAAATATAATTAAATTTTTAAATTTCGGAAGCAAACAAAATGGACTCATTGCTTCTATAATATTTGGAATTATAATAGCAGTTTTATTTTATATAATAGAACCATGGTCATCAGAAAAATTAAAGAAGTTTGGAAAAGTAATAGATGGTGAATTGTCAAAATATCCTCAAGTAGATATTTTACTTGGTTCTGTAGGTATAATTGCAGGAATATTAGTTGCTTATCTTTTGAGCAATCTAACAAATAAAATACCTTTTGTAGGCTCAATTATATCTATAATTCTATATATAATACTTGGTTATACAGGTATGAAAATTATGCTAAAAAGCAAAAATGATATATATAACATAAGCATTGGAAAAATTGCTAAATCAGCAATGAAAGAAAAAGAATCTAAAAAAGATAAGACAAAGAAAACTATTCCTCCGAAAGTTCTCGATACAAGTGTAATAATCGATGGAAGAATAGCAGACATTTGCAAAACAGGTTTTATCGAAGGCAAGCTAATAATTCCTGCTTTTGTGCTTGCAGAGTTAAGACATATTGCAGATTCATCTGACGATCTAAAAAGAGTAAGAGGTAGAAGAGGTCTTGACATACTTAATGTAATTCAGCATGAACTTAACATTGAAGTAGAAATAAGTGAAAGAGATTTTGATGATATTCCAGAAGTGGATACAAAACTTTTAAAACTTGCACAAGTATTAAATGGAAAAGTAGTGACAAATGATTTCAATCTAAACAAAGTTGCTCATTTCCAAGGAGTCGAAGTTTTAAATATAAACGAACTTGCAAATGCTGTTAAACCTGTTGTTATTCCAGGAGAAGAAATGGTTCTTCAAGTTGTGAAAGAAGGAAAAGAACATCAACAAGGTGTTGCCTATCTTGACGACGGAACTATGATCGTAATCGATGGTGGTAAAAAATACTTAAATGAAACTATCAAAGTAATCGTAACTTCTGTTTTCCAAACTCCTGCTGGAAGAATGATATTTGCAAGACCAAAATATTAAATGTTCTTTGTCAATTAAGCGGATATTACATCTTAAATATTTATAGAACCATGTTAAATTAATTTTCAATAAAAGAGTTGATAATGATATGACCCACTCTTGTTAGATTTTTTATTCTAACTTTTTGAGGTCAGTTCAAACATTGTTTTCAAATTCATTCGCTACTTTCACACTTTGTGTGAACGAAATATCGTATCGGATTTTTCAACAATATTTATCAGCTCTTTATTTTTTATATTATTATTTTTAACACTCTAATATCCTTCTTTTTTACATTATCATATTTTTAAAATACAGTTGAATATTTTATAAATCCATTCATTACAATGACAAAATTTTAGGTGGACAATTTAATGTTGCAATTTATAATTATATTTTTTGTCACAATTTTTTCTTGACTTTATTAGTAAAATATTATATGATTAATGTATCATTAAAGTAATACATTAATCATATAATATTTTAAAGATAATATTTTTCATTGACAGTGTTAAATTAAAATTCTTTTTATCATTACTATTTTTTAATTAAAATTAAATAATTTTTGTCAAAAATGGCAACGATAAAATTAAATTTTTTTTTAATCACATATAGTTAATTAAGATTCAAAAAAATTTTATTTGACAATAGTTATATCAAAATTTTAGGAGGTGAGCATTATGATTATTCAATTTGACAACAACAGACCTATTTACCTACAACTTGTTGAACATTTAAAATTACAAATCATTTCTGGTAAATTTGCAGCTGGAGATAGACTTGATTCTGTGCGATCTCTTGCAGAAAAAGTAGAAGTCAATCCAAATACTATGCAAAGAGCACTAGCTGAATTAGAAAGACAAGGTTTAGTCTACACTCAAAGAACTAATGGCAGATTTGTAACAGAAGATGTGGATTTGATACAACATAGGAAAAAAGAGTATGCCATAGATGAAATAAAAGAATTTATGAATAAATTAACAACACTAGGATACAAAGATCATGAAATATTAGAAATTGTAAATGATTATTTAAAAGGAGGTAGCATTTAATGAATGAAAATTTAAATCAAAATTTAGATTCTAAAATAGATGAGCATCTAAATACAAATACTGATAACAATTCAATCACTGATTTAACTAAAAAATCTACAGATGAAAATTTTATTAAATCGAAAAGTTTAATTAAAAATAATACTGAAGATTTCCAAGATAACACTGCACAACCAATAGTTCAATTTTTCGATGTTAGAAAAAATTTCGATAAGAAAGTTGCTCTTAGAAATATCAATCTTAAAATTCCAAAAGGAAAAATAGTAGGACTTCTAGGACCGAACGGAAGTGGAAAGACTACTATGATTAAATTAATCAATGGACTTTTGCAATCTGATAATGGAGGCGTATTAATAAATGGAAAAACTCCATCCATTGAAACAAAAAAAATCATAAGCTATCTTCCAGACAAAAATACTTTAAACAATTGGATGAAAGTAAAAGATATTCTTGAATTTTTCAATGACTTCTATGAAGATTTCGATATGAAATTAGCTATAAATATGCTTGCTGACTTAAATATAGATCTTAATGATAGATTAAAAACTCTATCAAAAGGAACTAAAGAAAAAGTTCAATTGATACTTGTAATGTCGAGAAAAGCACAACTATATATACTAGATGAACCAATTGGAGGCGTTGACCCTGCAGCTAGATCATATATAATCAAAACTATACTTCAAAACTACTCAAATGAAGGTACTCTACTTATAGCAACTCACCTTATCAGTGAAATTGAAAATATTTGCGATGAAGTAATTTTCATTTCTGAGGGAGATATACTTCTTCAAGGTTCTACTGATAAAATAAGAGAAGAATACGGCATGTCTATAGATGCTTTGTTTAGGGAGGAATTTAAATGTTAGGTAAACTTATAAAATACGAAATAAAATCAGTGCTTAGAATATTCTTACCTTTGTATATACCGATAATATTATTATCTGTAACATTATTTATAGATAATGCTTTTGTATCATCTATATCTACTTTATTGTACATGGTGCTGTTTGTTGCACTATCAGTGACTACTTTCATAGTTATTGTTCAAAGATTCAACAAGCAGCTTTTAGGTGACGAAGGATATTTGATGTTCACTCTTCCAGTCAGCTCAAAGCAAATTATTTTATCTAAACTTATTGTAGCTGTATTATTTGAAATATTATCTTCTTTGGTAGTTGTATTATCATTTTGCATTGGAATGATATTTATAAGCCGATATTTTTCAACTGATTTTAATGAAATACTTCAAATGTTACATTCTGCATTTAATTTTATTACAGGAAATAAAACTTTATCTGGATATGTTGCTCTATCTTCAATAGTATCAATTTTTAGTTCTGTTTTGTTTATATATTTTGCACTTTCACTTGGTCAACTACCTATTTTCAAAGGCAGAAGAATTTTAGGAGCAATAGTGTCAGGATTTGTCGTTTATTTAATTGTTTTGATATTAAATACAATCTTAAATTCTATAGAGATTGCAAATATACAACAACAATTAGCTGGTCTACCTATAGTTGATGATTCTCAAATTAAGCAAGTATATGATTCAATCAGTGTTGAACTTTTTGATTGGTTGAAACTTCTGTTCAAATTTTGTGTAGCAGTTGTATATTTCTTAGGAACAAGCTATATACTTGACCATAAATTGAACCTTGAATAGAAAATTTATCGAGCTATATAAAAAAATATAAGGATGATATTATGAAGAATGTTTTTACAAGTGCAATTATCGTT
>JAISUA010000088.1 GCA_031272305.1 Clostridioides sp. | reverse complement strand
AGTGCTGCAGCAGATAATACTTTTTTACTTTTTCGTTTTTCTTCATAAGTAATTATACCTAAATCAGTCAATTCACTTATTCCTCTGCTTGATGCGTTGAATTCTACTGGCAATGTAATAAGTTGAAACAACACTGTTAGAGAAAAAAGAATTATACCTATATTAAGCAAATTTCCACTCATGAAAAATCCTAAGAAAATCAAAAACCAAGATGCTTGAGATGCAAAATTCACAACAGGAACCATGGCACTTCTTAGTGAAAGTGGAGCATATCCTCTTGCATGCTGAATAGCATGGCCACACTCATGAGCTGCTATTGATACAGAAGTGATTGAATTTCCATAGAAGACATCTTGTGATAAACTCAGTACTCTGTTTCTAGGATCGTAATGATCTGTCAAATTTCCATTTATAGCTCTAACTTTTACATCGTATATTCCACTTGCAGACAATATTCTATTAGCAGCCTGTTCTCCTGTGTATCCATTCATAGAACGAACTTTGAAATATTTATTTGTAGCTGAACTAACTTTAAATTGTGCATAAGCTGCCAAAATTATAGCAGGAAGTAAAATCACCATTGTATAATCAGTATAGTACATAGGATAAAACATATTCTCACCCTCCATATAAAAGTTTTCATTACAATAAAATAATACTATATAATTTAAAACATTTTGTGTAGAATTTTTTAACAACCATTTTATCTACACTAGTGTTATTTTGTGAAAAATTTTATTGCATCTTCTACTTCATTTATATCTAGCGTCGTGTTAAAACAAGGACCAAAAGGTCTTTTGTTAAATACAGCGAGTACAGGTATTTTTCTAACATCTTGCACTCCTGACATCAAATCTCTTTCACATGCAACAGCGATAACTGCTTTTGGCCTGCAATCAAGAATTATTTTTCTAGCCAGTGTTCCTCCTGTCGCTACGAATATTTTTATATTATATTTTTCTTTCAAAACAAGTAAGTCTTTTATTTTGCATTTTCCACATTTTTTACAATTGTTAATATCAGTTGTTATTTTCAAACCACAAGTATTATTTTGAATACAATGAGGTATTAATATTATTATATCTTTAGAGTCCATTCTATATGTATTAGAATAAACATATTTATTATTCACAATGATAAATATCCTTCTAAGATCGTTTTTTTCTATTCTCAAGATTGGAGCAATACTTAGAAGCATTGGAAAAATAAATCTAATCATTGAGAAATCTATTTTTAATAAATTTTTATTTATTTTTCTATCTTTAATAATATATGATGTAATAAGCAACATAAAAACTATTGTTAAAATAAATACAATAAAAATGCTTAGCAACAATCCAAAAAAGATTTTATTGAATTTCAAAATTGAAACTCCAATCACTACTGTTAACAGAGCAATAATCATAATCAGTACTATACTTGCTTGAAAAAACTTCTTCATCTGTTTCATATTTTTCACCCAAAATTTATTTCTTTTATGATTATATATGTACAAAATATTTTTACATACCTTTTAATACATATATTTCTTATTAAAATCTTACATTTATCTTTTATTAAAATCTTACATTTGTTTTTTCGTTAAAATTTTGCATTTATTTTTTTTAAGATCCAAGTTTTATGCCTGTTTTTATCTCGTTACCTTTGATATATTCAGACACTGCCATTTTCTTTTTGTTTGGCATCTGTATTTCTTCTATGAGCAAGTCAAAATCTTTTGTACTCACTACTATTCCTGACTTATCTACTTTTAGAATAGTTCCTTCTTCTTCAGTACTCTTAGAATTCAAAACTTTTGTTTTCCATATTTTCATTGTTTTATCTTCATAAGTTGTATATGCACTAGGCCAAGGATTTACACCTCTGATCAAATTATGAATATTTTTCGCTTCATTATTGAAATCAACTTTTCCAAGTTCTTTATTCATAATAGGAGCGTACGAAAACTTTGAATCATCTTGTTTTGTTCTTTTCACTGTTCCAGCTTCAATATCAGAAATAGTTCTGCTTAGAACCTCTGCTCCTTTTAACATCATTTTATCATGAAGTTCACCAGCTGTAATCTCATCATCTAGTTCTATTTCTTCTTGCAATATTATATCACCAGTGTCAAGACCTTTATCCATAAACATAGTTGTCACACCTGTTTTCTTTTCTCCATTTATAATCACCCAATTAATAGGTGCTGCACCTCTATATTTAGGTAGGAGAGAAACGTGTACATTTACACAGCCGAATTTCGGAATATTTAACAACTCAGAATTAAGAATTTGACCAAATGCGATCACAACAATCAAATCTGGTTCTAAATTCTTCATTATCTGTACAAAATCTTCTTCTTTTGCTTTCAATGGTTGATATACTGATATGTCGTATTTTTGTGCAAGTTCTTTAACTGGCGACATAGAAAGTTTTTTTCCTCTTCCTTTTGGTCTATCTGGTTGAGTAACAACTCCTATCACTTCATGTTTAGAATCTATCAACATTTGTAAACAAGGTACAGAAATATCTGGTGTACCCATAAAAACTATTTTCATTTAAAATCTCCTACTTTCTAATAACTTACATTTTTAATTTTCGATTTTATCTACATATAAGATTCCATCTAAATGGTCTATCTCATGACAAAGTGCTCTTGCCATAAAGCCATTCGCAGATATTGTTCTTGTTACGCCATTTCTATCAAGTCCTTCAACAACAACCCTATATGGTCTTGTAACCACACCTGATTCTCCTTCTACACTAAGGCAACCTTCTTCGTCAGTTTGTTCTCCTGATGCATCAAGTATCACAGGATTTACAAGTTCAATAAGACCTTCTCCAGTATCAACTACTATTACTCTTTTTAATATTCCAACTTGAGGAGCTGCAAGACCTACTCCATCTGCTTCATACATTGTATCAGACATATCATCAATCAACGTTCTAATTTTATCATTAACTTCATCTACAACTTTTGATTTTTTTCTAAGTACTGCTTCTCCTATTTTCGCAATTCTTCTCAACGCCATTTTAGTTCCTTCTTTCTATAGTTTTTATATATTTTTAGTTTTTTTTACGACACTTAATTTATAACATATTTTCAGGATTTACATCTATTGATATAGTTACATCTTTCGAGAACATATCTCTTTTTGTTATTACAACATACTTAATAATTCCTTTTAATAAATTCAACTTGACAGTACTATCTTTCATCAATATTTGCCATCTATACTTCGAATTTATCTTACCTATGCTACAAACATTAGGTCCAAATAGAAACCCTAAATCATCTATACCCTTTGCTTTAAATAAATACTCTAGTGAATTTTTTAGCAACACTATATTTTTCCTAACTGAATCAAGATTTTTTCCACTTATTACTACTCTCATTATATTATTAAAAGGTGGATAGCCAAATGCTTGTCTTATTTTTATGTCTTCATTGTAGAATCCTTCAAAATCGTAGCTTTGAGCTTTTTTAATACAATAATGATCTGTTTCATAAGTCTGCAAGATAACTTTTCCTTCTTTTTCTGCTCTTCCTGCTCTTCCTGCTACTTGTACAATCTGTTGAAAAGTATTTTCATAACTTTTGTAATCTGGAAAATTCAAAAGCATATCTGCTGATAAAATACCTACAAGTGTCACATTTTCGAAGTCCAATCCTTTACTTAGCATCTGAGTTCCAAGCAAAACATCTGACTTGTGATTTTTGAAGTCAGAAAGTATTTTTTCAAGTTCACCTTTTTTCGAAGTCGTATCCTTATCCATTCTTAAAATGCTTATATTAGGTATAAGTTGCATCAATTCTTCTTCTATTTTCTGAGTTCCTGTTCCTGATATTTCAATAAATCCTTTTTGCTTGCACTCTGGACAAACATTTGTGATCTGTTTTTCCCTTCCACAATAGTGGCAAACTCCTTTATGCAAATTTTTATGATAAGTAAGAGAAATATCACAACAATCACATTTAAACACATATCCGCATTTTTTGCAAGATACAAAATTTGCGTATCCTCTTCTATTTAAAAATAATATTGCTTGATTATTATTTTTTATACAATTTCTAAGCTCACTTATTAGTCTATGACTAAACATAGATATGTTTCCTCTGTCTATTTCTTTTCTCATATCTACTACTTCAATCTTTGGCATTTCTTTGTGATTGGCTCTAGTATTTATCTCTATAAGTTCATAATCGCCGGATTTTGCATGATAATATTGTTCCACTGAAGGCGTCGCTGAGCCTAATACTAAAGCAACGTTTTTTTTGAGTGAAATATATCTAGCTACTTCTATTGCATTATATTTAGGATTTGATTCTGATTTATAACTATGTTCGTGAAACTCATCTATTATTATTACTCCTAAATTTTTGAATGGTGCAAACAACGCAGACCTTGCACCTACTAAAATTTTCACCTCACCTCTTCTAATCGCCTCATACACATCGTGCTTTTGTCCTTGAGAAAGTTTGCTGTGAAAAACTCCAACAACACTTCCAAATCTTGATTTTACACGAGTAATCATCTGAGGTGTAAGAGAAATTTCTGGAACAAGGAAAATTCCAGATAAATTCTTTGAAAGAGCATGTTCAAGAACTTCTAGATATACTTCTGTCTTTCCACTTCCTGTCACACCTTTTAGCACAAATGGTTTCTTGATTTCATCAATACTTCCATCCAAATTTGAATCTATGGCCTTTATGATTTTATTTGTAGCAAAACTCTGCTCCTCATTTAAAACAATTTTTTTCTTTTTTTCAATATATGAATATCTAGGCTTTCTAAAATACGGTTCTTTCCTAAATTTTATGATTGCTTTCTTTTCAAGCGAATCTATGCTACTTTTACTTATAGATAGAATTTTTTCTAAATCGATTATATCTACATCTTCATTTAACTTTAAAAATTCTATGATTCTGTTTTGAGCTTTACCTATTCTTATTTTGTTTTCATTTATAAAATCGTCAATTTCTTCTTTAGGAATATTCAGCGAAACAATCGTTATTTCTTTTTTATTTTCTTTATCACTATATTCCCAATTTAAATCAATATATCCTTTATTTTTTAACCTAGTGATTATATTGTCTATATTTTCGAATTTTCGTAGCTTATCTTCTCTGATTTCGCCTTTATTATTGATTATTTCAACAATGACATCTCTTTCATCATCTTTTAAACTGACTTCTTCATCTTTTTCGTCTTTTTCATCTTTGGAAAAAAGAATTTTTCTGATAACACTCAAATCATTCAATTTAAATGAACCATAAATATTTTCAACTTTTTTTATAAATTCATCTGTGATTGAAATTTTTCTATAATTTTCAAGTTTGTATCCTTTTGGATATAATAAATTTATACATTCAATATATGTACAAAGATACCTATTTTTCATCCAATTTATAAGATTCAAATCAAGTACATCAAACATAGGTTCTTTGTCTAAAACTTCTGTTATATTTTTTATTTTAATATTATTTTTTACTTCAGCTATCGATTCATTCTTTCCTTCAATTAGAGATGTTGTATCTTCTTCAAATATTTCAAAAATAAAAGCTTCGATAAATTTATTACCTTTGCCAAAAGGAACGGATACTCTACATCCAACATCAATTTTTCCTTCCAATTCCTCTGGAATCCTATATGTAAACAAATTGTCGGTATATATTGAATTGTTCCTTACTATAACTTTAGCATACTTTTCCATAATCTCACCTCCAATTTGAATTTTACTAACCTTAAACTCTAATAATCAATATATATTACTTATAATAAGACTTATAGTAACTTGAGATAAAACCAAGAAAATAAGTCTAGAAAAAACTGAGATAGAAAATCTTTGATTTTTGTTATCGAAGTTTCCTACTTGGTTCGAAGTGCGAAAACATTCGTTTTCTATCATATGCACTTCTCATAATAAGACTTATGAGAACTTGAAATAAAACCAAGGTAATAAGTCTTGATATTCGAACATAAATTTTCGTTTTTCAACGAAAATTTAGTTCTCATAATAAGACTTTCAGGAAGTTATCTTCGATAAAAAGTCGAAAACTAATTTCTATTTTATCTGTACAGAAATAGGATACCATCTTAAATAAATGATATCCTATTGTTAACAATCATTATGAGAGCATAATTTTTATCAATTTAATTTTTTTGATATTTCATCTAAGATAATATTAGCTGTATCATCCTTAGACATAATTGGATATTGAACTATTTCTCCCTTGTTATCTATTATCTTTATTATATTCGTATCTCCTGCAAATCCTGCACCTTTTTGCATTATATCATTTGCAACGATAAAATCTAAATTTTTCTTTTCAATTTTTCTTTTTGCATTTTCTATTAGATCATTTGATTCAGCTGCAAAAGCTACTAAAATCTTATCTTGTTTTACTTTTCCAACTTCAAGTGCTATATCCTTATTTCTTGCAAGTGTAATTACTAAATCGTCGTCGCCTTTTTTTATTTTCTTATCAGAATATGACTCAGGTTTGTAATCAGCCACAGCTGCCGTTTGAATCACAACTTTATGTTCATCTAGATTGTTCATTACCTCATTGTAAAGTTCTTCAGCAGATGTTATTTTTATGAACTTATTGAGACCATAAGGTTCAGCGATATGTGTAGGTCCAGAAATCAAAGTCACTTCAGCTCCTCTAGACACTGCTTGTCTTGCTATTGCATAGCCCATTTTCCCAGTAGATCTATTGGATAAAAATCTTACTGGATCAATTCTTTCAACTGTAGGTCCTGCTGTCACAAGTATCTTCACACCACTCAAATCATTTGATAAATTCAAATTTTGTTTTTGAGATTCTAGATTTTTCAGTTGCTCAACCACGACTTCTACTATTTTTTCAGGAGATGCAAGTTTTCCTGTTCCATAATCTCCACAAGCTAGCCTTCCACTTTCTGGCTCAATAAAATCATATCCTAAATCCTTAAGGATAGATATATTTCTTTGAACTATCTTATTTAGATACATATTTGTATTCATAGCAGGAGCTATAACAACCTTAGCTTTAGTAGCCATAACAGTTGTTGTAAGCATATCATCTGCTATGCCATTTGCAATTTTTCCAATAATATTTGCAGTAGCTGGTGCAATTAAAAATACATCTGCCTTTTTTGCAAGAGAAATATGCTCTACATCCCAAGTTTTGGGATCTTCGAACATATCGCTTACAACATAATTTTGACAAAGAGTTTGAAATGTAAGTGGTTGAACAAATTTTGTAGCAGAATTTGTCATCACTGTATAAACATCAATGCCTAATTTTTTTAATCTACTTACAACATCGCATATTTTATAAACTGCAATTCCACCGCTTATTCCAATAACAACTGTCTTTTTACTTTTCATAAGAATTACACTTCCTGCTCTTGTTTTTCTAATTGTTTATGTTGTTCTTCTAAATGTTTTGCTTCTTTTATTTGTATTTCTTCATCTGTCAAATTTCTATAATAAATTTTACCTTCACAAACTTCTCTTGTAGCAATTGATACTGGTTTTTCTTTATCTTTTATTGGCACAAGTGGTTTTGCTTCATCTATTAAATCTCTCGCTCTTTTAGAAATAGTACTTACTAAGTAATATCTATTATCCATTTTTTCTAATACTTCATTCACTGATGTGTTCAACATTTATAATTCCTCCTCAAATTTTTCAAGAATAACATCTCTGTATCTTTCAACTTTGTTTTTTTCACATTTAATTATATTTTCAATCGTTTCAACAGCTGTTGCAACTTCTTCATTGATAACAAAATAATCATAGTTATCTATTAATTTTATTTCATCATAAGCACTGCTCAATCTTTTGTGTATTTCCTCAGGTGTTTCAGTGCCTCTTCCAACAATTCTGTTTTTTAGTTCTTCTAAAGACGGTGGCAATGTAAATATAAATACTCCTTCAGGATATCTTTCTCTAACCTGCATTGCACCTTTCATTTCTATCTCTAGTATAACATCATTGCCTTTTTCAAGGTTTTCTATAACCTTTTCTTTAGGTGTTCCATAAAAATTTCCATAGACATGTGCATATTCTAATAGCTCGTCTGCTTCTACAAGTTGGTTGAATTTTTCGTTGTCTATAAAATAATAATTTACACCTTCTACTTCGCCTTCTCTTGACTTTCTTGTAGTAACTGATACGGAAAGTTTTAAGTTCTCATTTGAATTTAAGAGAGCTTTGCAAATAGTTCCCTTTCCTGCACCAGATGGTCCTGAAACAACAAGTAAAAGTCCCTTTCTTTTTAACATAATTATCCTCTTTCTTCTTTTGCCATTTTATTAGATTTATTTATATTTTTACTTGCTCACAATTTTTGTAAGAATTATGTTTATTTAAGTAGTTTACTCGATATTTTGAACTTGTTCTCTGATTCTTTCAAGTTCCGTTTTTATATCTACTACTTTGTTTGTAATGTTCATGTTTGATGATTTAGAACCTATTGTATTAATTTCTCTGTTCATCTCTTGAATTATAAAATCAAGTTTTCTTCCAATTGCACCTTCTTGCTCCAATGTATCTTGCAACTGCACAATATGACTTTCAAATCTCACAATTTCCTCTGTAATATCACTTCTATCTGCATAGATTGCAACTTCTTGAATAATTCTATTTTGATCAAATTCTATAACAGACTCTGTTATTTCCTTTAATCTTTGTTGTAATTTTTCTCTGTAATCTTCTACAACTGTATAAGAATACACTTTTATCTCTTTTATTAACTCATTAAGTGTATCTGTTCTTTTTATTATATCACTTTTTAGTTTTTCGCCTTCTTTTTTTCTCATACTTAGAAGATTTGTCATTGCTATTTCTAATGCCTGAAGTAATTTTTTCCATATAAGCTCCATATCTTCTTCTATAGGTTCGCTTATAATCACTTCTGGAAGTGTTGCAACTTTTATCGCACTTATATCATCTATTAAATTAAATTCATCTCTTAGACTTCTAAGTTTGGTTACATATTTTCTTGCAATTTCTAAATCAAAATATGGCTCAAACTTGCTTGTACCTATATTCTCAACAGTAACAAAAATATCTACTCTTCCTCTTTTTATATATCCTTTGCAAAAACTTCTAACTCTATCTTCTAGAAAAATCAATTTTCTAGGCATTTTTATATTGAAATCACAGTGTTTATTATTCACAGTTTTACTTTCAACAATTATCCTGATTCCTTCGTCTTTATACTCGCCTTTTCCAAAACCAGTCATACTTATCGACACTGGCTACACCTCCGAATTAATTATGTATTGCATATTTATAACTCCAGGATTCCTTCGCAAATCTTAATTGCTGGTCCAGTCATAAATGCATTTTCGTCAGTTATATCTATTGTGACTGTTCCTCCTTCAGAAGAAACATTGACACTATCTGTAGTTTTGCCAAGATATTTGCAAATCATAGCCGATGCAGTCATTCCTGTGCCACATCCAAAAGTATAACCACAACCTCTTTCAAAAGTTCTCACTTCTATATTGTTTTTATCGATTACCTTTACAAAATTTACATTTGTTTTTTCAGGGAAAATACTATGTTTTTCAATTGCAGAACCATATTTCAAAATATCTTCCATGATAAATTCATCGACAAAAATTATTGTGTGAGGAACTCCCATCAAAATAGATGACATTTTGAATTTTTTATCTAAAACTTGAACCTCTTGCTCAATAAAAAATTCTTCTTTTGAATTATTTTTCAAACTCTCGCTTGCTATTTTATCTGATTCATTTTTTAAACTATCATTTGATATTTTATTTGATTCATTTTTTAAACTATCATTTGATATTTTATCTGATTCATTTTTTGAGCTTTCAATTGTAATGAACTTCTCATAATAAGTTTTTACAGGAACATCTTCAGCAAGAAAGCTTCCTTTTCCCATATCTACCTTAATTGTATTTATCTTATTGTCAACTATGTTCAAACTTATTTTTTTTATGCCATCTAGAGTATACACTTCAAACTCATCTTTCTCAACAATCTTATTCTCATATGCAAATTTGCTGAAACATCTGATTCCATTTCCACACATATGAGCTCTAGAACCGTCTGAATTGTAATATACCATCTCAACGTCTGCTACATCAGAATTTTTTACAACTAAAAGTCCATCTGCTCCAACTGAAAATTTCCTATGACATACAGTGCTTGCTAATTTTGAATATTCATTTGAATCTATTCCATCAAATCTTCCATCTATTGCAATAAAATCATTGCCTATTCCGTGCAATTTCCAAAATTTCATAGTTGATCTCCTTTGAATTTTTTATATAAATACTATTTGCAACAATAAAATTTTCATTGAAAAGTAAAAAATTTTTTCAAACTAAGTAATATAAAAAATTTAATTTTTATATTGCAAATGTTTTACCCTTTATTATAACATAATTTAAATATAATTTCGATATGTTTCATATATTTTTCTTTTTTTTATAAATTGCAACATTAAATTGTCCACCTAAAATTTTCCTGATAAATAAAGCCACCAAATTTTATATTGTTTTTATACAAAACTCAAATATTCTTCATTAGCTGTTTTGTAATTTAATAGTTAAAAAAAGTTCAATAAAAAATATATGTTTTTTATCGAACTTTTTTAGTTTATACTTTTCTAATTTATAATTTATTCTTTCATTTTAGATTTTACATATTCACACTCACTAATTTTGATACATTTAACATTTCATATCTAATATATTCCTTTTGTGTAAATTATATGTGTTAAGTTTGAATTTACTAAATCCATTGGACGTACTATTCCACCATTATAGTTTAGATTGATATTTGCCTCTGCCTTATATGCTCTATATACAAGTTGAGAACAATATAATTTGTCTACTCTCTCTGTATCAAATACATTCCAATTGTAATGTGTACCTATTTTGTTCCAACACCATTGTGCTGCCTTTTCATCTATAGCTTTTGTTGTCACTCTAACACCAAGACCATATACTGTTTTCTTCTTTATGTCCCAGTTGTTTTTATAAAGTTGTACGCCATCATCTTTTGCTGGTTTCCAAGGTGCACCCTTTCCAAAGGATTCTACTGTTGTATCTTCATCATACACGATGCCAGCATGTCCAATAAGTTCACCATATTTGCCATCTTTCGTTACAAGTATTGCCCCCTTTCTTCTTGGATATGTCCCTGTAATCCTTCTTGTAATGTTTGGATCTTTTTCTGTACTTTCTATTCCATTTTCTCGAATTTTAGCATCAATTTTATCAAATTCATCTAATTGATACTGCCATTTCTCTTCAATACTAACATTAGGATCGTTATCCATTCTTTCTCCCAAAGTCATTTCATTTTCTTCTGTGCTAATATCTTCATCTGTCTCGTTTGCAAACGAACTTTGACATAAAGTAGATAACAATATTCCTATTAGTAAAGTACTTGTTACTAA
>JAISUA010000087.1 GCA_031272305.1 Clostridioides sp. | reverse complement strand
AAACTGTTACAAGAAAAGAAATAGAACATATAGAAGGAAAAGGCAAAAAAGTTGTTATGATGGATTTTGGTATAAAAAACAATATTATAAGATCTTTTAGAAAAAGAGATTGCGATCTTACAATAGTGCCTGCAAATACAACAGCTAAGGAAATCTTAGATTTAAATCCTGACTTGATATTTTTATCAAACGGACCTGGAGATCCAGAAGACTTAGTAGATGTAATCGAAAATATTAAGTTGTTAATAGAAACTAAAAAACCTATTGCAGGTATTTGTTTAGGACATCAATTACTTGCACTTGCACTTGGAGGACAAACTGCTAAATTGAAATTTGGTCATAGAGGAGGAAATCATCCAGTAAAAGATTTGGAATTAAATAAGGTGTTTATTTCATCACAAAATCACGGATACTATGTGTCAAGACTTCCTGAAAATATGACAGAAACACAAGTAAATTTAAATGATAATACAAATGAAGGTATGAAACATAACACTTTACCTATATACAGTGTGCAATATCATCCAGAAGCTTGTCCAGGACCAGTGGATAACAACTATATATTTGATAGATTCCTTGCACTTATAGACGAAAAATAATAATTTATTTATATATAATAAGACTTGCAAGAACTTATATTAAAAGCAATGTTGCAAGTCTTGAAAGAAGTGAGATAGAAAATCTTTGATTTTCGTTATCGAACTTCCCTACTTGGTTCGAAGCGTGAAAAACTCCGTTTTTTATATATGCTTCTCATAATAAGAAATATTGATGAAGATAAGATATAAAAACTCGTTGAGAAACTATAAAAAAATAAAACATTAAAAATATAAAAAGATCGTTACAAACTTTAAAAGATATAAACATAGAAAATCGGAAAGAAACTTTAAAATCTAGGAGGTAAAAAATGCCTAAATTACAAGACGTAAAAAAAACTTTGGTACTTGGTTCAGGTCCAATTATAATAGGACAAGCAGCTGAGTTCGATTATTCTGGAACACAAGCGTGTGAAGCACTTAAAGAAGAAGGTATCGAAGTAGTATTAATAAATTCAAATCCAGCAACAATTATGACAGATAAAGAAGTTGCAGATAAAATATATATAGAACCATTAACAATAGAATTTATAGAAAAAATAATAGAAAAAGAAAGACCAGACAGCATACTTGCAGGTATGGGAGGTCAAACAGGGCTAAATCTTGCAGTAGAACTTTACGAAAAAGGAATACTTGATAAATACAATGTGAGAGTATTAGGAACTTCTGTTGAATCAATAAAAAAAGGTGAAGACAGAGATTTATTTAGAGAAACAATGAGAGAAATAAATCAACCAGTAGTAGTAAGTGATATAGTGACTAATCTAGAAGATGGCCTTAAATTTGCAGAAGAAATTGGCTATCCAGTAGTAGTAAGACCTGCATATACTCTAGGAGGAACAGGTGGAGGAATAGCAGATACTGAGGAAGAATTGATAGAAACACTTACTCATGGATTGCAACTTAGTCCAGTTACTCAAGTACTTTTAGAAAAAAGTATCAAAGGTTGGAAAGAAATCGAATATGAAGTGATGAGAGATTCAAATGGAAATTGCATCACAGTTTGTAATATGGAAAATGTGGATCCAGTTGGTGTGCATACAGGAGATAGTATAGTTGTAGCACCAAGTCAAACACTTAGTGATGAAGAATACCAAATGCTTAGAAAAGCATCTATTGATATAATAAATGCAGTAGGTGTTGAAGGTGGTTGCAATGTTCAAATAGCACTAGATCCT
Source organism: Clostridioides sp. (assembly GCA_031272305.1). Taxonomy (GTDB): domain Bacteria; phylum Bacillota; class Clostridia; order Peptostreptococcales; family Peptostreptococcaceae; genus Metaclostridioides. Next base: position 5,502 of record JAISUA010000087.1, on the reverse strand, counting down.
CACAGCAAAAATTATGCTATTATCGAAATAAATCCTAGAGTAAGTAGATCTTCAGCACTTGCTTCAAAAGCAACAGGTTATCCTATAGCAAAAGTAGCAGCTAAGATTGCACTTGGATATACTTTGGATGAAATAAAAAATGCAGTAACAAAGAAAACTTATGCTTGTTTCGAACCAACACTTGACTATGTAGTAGTAAAAATTCCAAAATGGCCTTTTGATAAATTTAGAAATGCAAACAGAACTCTTGGAACAAAAATGATGGCAACAGGTGAAATAATGAGTATAGGTTCAAATTTTGAAGAAGCTATACTAAAAGGAATCAGATCTCTTGAAACAGGAAAATATTCTTTGGTTCATAAATCGTCAGAAGCAAAAACACTTGAAGAATTAAAAGAAAGTGTTGTTGTTCCAGATGACGAAAGATTGTTTGACCTTGCTGAGTTAATCAGAAGAGGTTACAAAATAGGAATGATCTCTGAAATAACAGGCGTAGACAAATGGTTCATCAATAAATTCAGATGGATAGTTGAACAAGAAGAAAAATTAAAAGGTTTAAAATTAGAAGACTTAGATAGAGAATTTTTACTTCAATTAAAGAAAAAAGGATTTTCTGATAAAGGTATGGCTGATATTATGAAAGTTTCTCCAGAAGAAATTTTTAATCTAAGAGAATCATTTGGAATAAGACCAGTATACAAAATGGTAGACACTTGTGGTGGAGAGTTTGAAGCACTTTCTCCTTATTATTATTCAACTTATGATGAATATGACGAAGTAGAAGTAAGCGACAACAAAAAAATAATTGTACTTGGTTCTGGACCTATAAGAATAGGTCAAGGTATAGAATTTGACTATTGTTCAGTACATTGTATAAAAGCACTTAGAAAACTTGGCATGGAAACAATAATCATCAACAACAATCCAGAAACAGTAAGTACAGATTTCGATACATCTGACAAACTTTATTTCGAACCTTTGACAGAAGAAGAAGTATACAACATAATCGAAAAAGAAAAACCTTATGGAGTAATATTACAATTTGGTGGACAAACTGCTATCAAATTATCAAAATTCTTGCATGAAAAAAATATAAAAATACTTGGAACAGATTTTGAAGATATAGATAGAGCAGAAGATAGAGAAAAATTCGATGAAATGCTTGAAAAACTAGATATTAATAGACCAAAAGGTAAAGGCGTATGGAGTGTAAACGAAGGGATAGAAGTTGCAAAAGAACTTGGATATCCAGTACTTGTAAGACCTTCTTATGTACTTGGAGGTCAAGGTATGGAAATAAACTACAATGAAGAAAAACTTATAAAATATCTAAAAGATGCTTTCGAAAGAGATCATAACAATCCTGTACTTATAGACAAATATCTAACAGGAAGAGAAATCGAAGTAGACGCACTTTGTGATGGTGAAGATATATTGATACCTGGAATAATGGAACATCTTGAAAGAGCAGGAGTTCATTCAGGAGATAGTATAACAATGTATCCTAGTCAAAATATTTGCGATAGAATAAAACAAAAAATACTTGATTACACTAAGAAGATAGCAATAGATTTAAATGTAATAGGAATGGTAAACATTCAATTTATAGAATACAAAGATGAGTTGTATATAATAGAAGTAAATCCTAGAGCTTCAAGAACTGTGCCTTATATTTCTAAAGTGAGTGGTGTACCAATAGTAGACCTTGCTACAAGATGTATGTTAGGCGAAAAATTAAAAGATCTTGGATTTGGAACAGGAATATACAAAACGCCTAGCATAGTATCTGTAAAAGTACCAGTATTTTCAATGTCAAAACTTGCAAAAGTAGATATAAGTCTTGGACCTGAAATGAAATCAACAGGTGAAGTACTTGGTGTAGGCGAAAATATTGAAGAAGCACTTTACAAAGGATTCCTTGCAGCAGGAAGAAATATAGAAGACGAAAAAGGAATAGTACTTGCAACTATAAACAACAACGATAAAGATGAATTTGTTGAAATAGCGAAAGATATGAAAAAATTAGGATACAAATTTGTAGCTACAGAAGGTACAGCTAAAAGCTTAAGAGAACATGGAATAGAAGTTGAAGTTGTCAATAGAGTGCATGAAGCAAGACCAAACTTGCTTGATTATATAAGAAATAAACAAGTAGATTTAGTAGTAAATACACCTACAAAAGGTAATGATTCAACAAGAGATGGATTTAAAATAAGAAGAACAGCAATAGAATTCCAAACAGATATAATGACATCACTTGATACATTGAAAGCACTTGTAGGAGTCAAAAAAGAAAGAATAGACGAAGATAAACTAAAAGTATATAATATAGCTGAATAAATTTTATAAAAACAATTTATTTCGAAAAGTTTTATAAAAAGATAATAATTGTTCTTAGGTTCGGTAACTACTCTCTCACTTCGTGTGAGCGTAAGCCTTTATCGAATCTTACGAACAATATATTATCTTTTTTTTGCATTTTAATAGAAAATCATATAAATCGATAGAAAAAAACAATATGAATGTTCTTAATTATTCAAAAAATCATTTTGATAATTTAAATAAAATGTGATATCATTACGTTGGTGATTTATAAAAAATATATTTAAATTATTTATATATTTCAGGGTTTGTACAAAAATAGTACAATCGTTTGTATAATTTACATAAAAACATATTCATCACTTTAAAAATTAGATAGTTAAATATAATGTAAGGAGCAGGTCGATGTCAAGTATATATATAAACAACGTATCTTTTGCATATAAAAATAGCGATAAATTGATATTGAAGGATATAAATTTGGAAGTGGAAAGTGGAGAATTCGTATGTATACTAGGTCAATCAGGATGTGGTAAAAGTACGCTTCTTCGTCTGTTAGCAGGACTTGAGGGAGCAACTACAGGAGAGATGTTGATAGATACAAAGAAAATTGTATCTGCATCTTTAGATAGAGGTGTTGTTTTTCAAGATTATGGTCTTTTTCCATGGATGAGTGCTGGAGCAAATATTATGTTGGCACTAACTCAAAGTTTTCCAGATAAAAATAAAAAGGAATTAAAAGAAATAGCTTATAAGTTTATGGAGTTAGTAGGATTAGACAAGAGTGTGTACAAGAAGTTGCCAAAAGAATTATCAGGTGGAATGAAGCAAAGATGTGCTATTGCACAAGCTTTTAGCATAAATCCTCCTATACTTTTGATGGACGAACCTTTTGGAGCATTGGATGCAGTTACTCGTGCTAAGTTGCAAGATTTATTGTTAGAATTATGGTCACAAGAAGAACAAAAAAAGACTGTTTTTTTTGTTACTCATGATGTTGATGAAGCTATATTACTTGGAAATAGAATAATAGTTCTAGGCCAATCGCCAAGTAATATAATATATGATTGCAAGATTAAAGAAGAAGATAGAATTAGTAGAGAAAATCAATTTGACAATATAGATGCTTTAAAATTAAGAAATACGTTGATACAACAAATAAATAAAGATGTAGTTATACGTATAGAAAAATTTACAGAATAGAAAAAATAATACAAAGCAGGTATTTATATAGAATCTTATCTATTTAATGCATAAAAATATTAACATTATAAAAATAAAAGGAGATTATTATGAAGAAAAAAATTATTGCACTAATAACATCAATGTATATGCTTTTTTCACTTGTAGGATGTCAACAGTCTAAAACAGATGATACAGCCAAAAAAGAAGATGGAGCAATAGAAGTTAGTAATATTAGATGGAATAGTGGTACAAGTGGAAATGTACTTCTTACTATTGCAGAGGAAAAAGGTTATTTCAAAGAAGCAGGTATTACTATTGAAAATGTACAAGCAAATGCTAATGCAGATGCAATGACAATGCTTGCAACTGGAAAAGTAGATATTGTATCTAATTCAGGTACAAGTAATCCACTACAACAAATAGCTTCTGGAGTAGATCTTACTATATTTGGAGGTCATATGGTAACTGGAGCTATGCCGATAATCGCAAAATCAGGTACAAAGTGGAATGGAGTACAAGACTTAGTTGGTAAGAAAATAGCTTGTAATCCTTCATATTTTGCAATAACTGGAGCAGTAAAAGATCTTGGATACGATAATCCATTGGATGCAGTAGAATTTGTATCTTATACAGATTACAATGATGCACTTGCTGCAGTTGTTAGAGGTGAAGTAGATTATGCACTTATGGGTACAGGACAAAATTCTATAGTAAAAAGTATGGATGATGTAGATATCATGTGCTATCAAAGTGATATTATGCCTAATTATTCTTGCTGTAGAATGGAAGCACAAACTGATTTCGTTGAAAAAAATCCAAATACTATAAAAGCAATAATAAAAGTACTTTTAAGAGCACAAGCATACTATGAAGGCCACAAAGATGAAGCTGTTAAGTTGCATGCTGCTAAAATAGGAGCAGAAGAAGATTATGTAGCTGCATATATGCTTGATGATGAACATTATCAAGTTAGTGTAGATCCTCTTAAAAATTCTGTTGTTAGAGCTTGGAATATATTAGACGAAACTGGATTCTTAGATGAAAAAGCAAAAAATATAAAAATTGAAGAACATATAAATACAACACTTTATGAAGAAGCATTAAAAGAAGCGACTGCACAATATGGCAGTGAAAATCCAGACTTCTATAAAAAAATGCAAACATTTTTCAATGAAAATGACGTTCAATAGAGATATTAAGTAGTAATTTAAGAGGAGTAACAAATTATGGCAATTAAAGATTTTTTTAAGAAGTATTGGATTACGTTTGTAATATTTTTAGCATTTATTGCTTTATATATTTATACGACTGAAAAAGGTATTGCAAACTCATATTTGTTTCCAGATGTTAAAGCGATAAAAAAAGCATTTGTAGAAAACAAAGGTCTACTTATTGTAAATCTTGTATCTTCATTTAAGTTAATGATACCAGCGATCATAGTATCACTTGTAATTGCATTAGCAATAGGAACAGTTTTAGGTTTAAACGAAAAGTTGAGAGATGCTCTTCATCCAATTATATATACTTTTAGTGTTGTTCCTTCTATATTGTTATCTCCGTTTGCGTTATTATTATCACCGAGTTTTTTTATAGCATCATTGTTTTTGATTGTATATGGAACTCTATGGTCGACACTTTTTGCTACAATTACTGGGATAATGACAATAGACAAGAGATACCTTGACAAAGCAGCAACATTGGAGTTAAAAGGATTCAAGAGATTTTTTAAAGTTATATTACCTGCAGCAAGTCCTTCTATATTGTCAGGATTTGTAAATTCACTTAGAAGTACTTTTGTGATGTTGGTGTATGCTGAGATGTATGGTGCTAACAACGGAATGGGATTCTTTGTAAAAAAATATGCAGAGTTTGGTTTGTATGCAAACACATGGGTAGGTTTTTTGTTTATGGTCGTTGTGTTGGTTATAGTTATGCAACTTTTTGAAATGCTTAAAAAATATTTGCTAAAATGGACAATAAATTAAAAATATATAG
>JAISUA010000076.1 GCA_031272305.1 Clostridioides sp. | reverse complement strand
AGAACCATCGTACATTCCACAAGTAAGCATCACTGCTTTTACAATTTTAGCAACATCTTTTGTTATAATATATTCATGATCTTTGAATCCATTTAATTTTGCGAAAAGATGGCCTTGTGTTGCAAAATTAAGTCCCATCATAGCTAGATCTTTTGATGTTACTTCTATCGAACATTGTCTGAAATATAGATCCAAAATTTCTTCTACATCTCCATCTATGAAACCATTGCTCTTCAAAAGATGAGCCATCGCTCTATTTCTTTCACCTGTTTTCTTTTCAGATTCATATACATCATAATTTATCTTCAAAGAATCATTATTAGCAAATTTTCTGAAATAATCAAGCATTGATTTTTCTTTTTCTTCTAAATTTCTTCCTTTTACCAAAGATGTAATCACTATAGCTCCTGAATTCAACATAGGATTCGATGGTTTTGTAGCATTATTGCTACCTATACTCACTATTGAATTGAAAGGATTGTCACTAGGTTCAAATCCTACTTGAGTTTTTACAAAGTCATATCCATATTCCATAAGTGCCATAGCTAAAAGCACAGTCTTCGATATACTTTGTATAGTAAATTTTTTATCATATTCACCTGCACAATAAATATTTTGCTCTCTATCCACAATACATACACCTAAATCACTCTTAATAGCATGTTTTAATTCAGGTATGTAACTTGCAACTTGTCCAAACTGAGCATACTTACGATTTCTTTCAACTATATCATTCAATTCTTTCACAATGTACATTTTATCAATAAATTCAGAATCTCTTCTTTCTTTTTCTTCTTCAATAAATATTTCCTCTTCTTCTTTGCTTCTTTTCTCGAAAACATTAACTCTTTCTTCTTGTTCTCTATCTTTTTTTTCTGAATCGTTAACTCTTTCTTCTTGTTCTCTACTTTTTTTATCCAAATTATCAAATCTTTCTTCTTGTTCTTTCCATTTTTTATAAAACTCATTGTTCTGGACTTTCGATATTTCACTCATAAAATCACCTCAAATAAAAATACTTTTCCCAATAATATTCTACACGTTTTATCAACTTTTATCAACACCATTTAAAACTTAGCGACTTCAGAATAAAATCCAAAAAATGTAGCGTTTGTATTTAGAAATTTAAAAAGAGCTTCAAAATTAATGAAGCTCCTTTTTAAGATTTAATATTGCATGGAAATATCAACCAGTTAACAATGAACCCTATTATATATTAATATCCCACCTAATTTATAAATAACTATATTATATTTTAATATCCACCCAATTGTCAAAAAACTATATCATATGAATATACAGTTAATTGACAAAGAATCTTTTTTTATTAAATCATCAAATTTCTTTGTTCAAATATATCTTTTTTGATACTAAATAAGATATATAAGTCATTACTCCAATTATTATAATTCCTATACACATTGTGACTATTATGTGCGAAAAAAATATATCTATATTAGCTATACCATCTGGCAAAATTATACCTACTACAGTTAAAGGTATCATAATTATAAACATAACAACTATTCTAGTTTTTTCTATAGCATATTTAAATGTCACTGGAACAAGTATAGACATTACAAACAAACTACTTATGATTCCTGAAAATATCATCATCAAATACACATGAAATTTTTGATTGTTGTATATTGTGCTTGTTTCAAATATTGCTCCAATAGTTAAAGTATCACTATTGATCGCATATTGTATAAAAAATGCTATACTAAAATATAAAATTCCAATTACAATGCAAATTAAATACATTATATATCTTGACTTCACAAAATCAGTTCTTTTAACAGGCAAATTTGATATCAATATATTTATATTGTTTTTATCTTCAATAGCTATTATTTGATATGCCATCATATATGTGAACAATGGTATAAGTATATTTAAATATGCAGACATGATAGAACCTAGAATCAAAAACAATATAAGCAATGGAAGTACAGCTTTTTTTACTGACATCGCATTTGAAAAATTCATTTTTACTAAATTAGAAATATTCTTCATATTATTTTTCCTCACTTTCAATTATATTGACTTTCAATTATATTGAACTTCTCATTTTAATTAATATCTTTCTTTATATAATTATCTTCAGCAAAGGTGTATGATAGAGCTAATATCAAAATACTTAAGCCTATAATCATACCTACAATTATTTTTTTCATAAATTCATCTTCTACAAATATTATCAATCCTATAGGAGTTAAAAAAATAACTATTATTATGAAAATTATCATAAAAGCTGCAACTATAGCATCACCTCTTGATTTTTTAACGCCCTTTTCCATTATCATTGGAATCTCAAAAGATTGAAATAAAAGAGTTATTGGTAATCCCAAAATTATTACATAGTAAAAAGTATATAATAAGTCTTTTGTATTTGAACTGCTAAATGTAGAATTATTAAAATCAACTATAAAATTTAGAGAAATATTATGACCTACTTTTGCAAATATTATAAAAGTAATTCCTACTATAGCTATTGATAAAAGAATGTTTCCTATTATAAGTATATATCTTGAGATAACATAATCTTTTCTAGTTACTGGCAACTTAGTAATCATAAAGTCAAAATCATTTTTTTCTTCAACAGCCATAATCTCTCTCAAAATTGTATTTAGTTGAGCCATTGTAACCATAGAAAACCATGGATTCAAACAACTCAAAAGTATCATGATAACATAACATATTAAATTTGATTTTTTTATTTTTCCTATTAAGCTAATACTTAATCTCGCTAAGTACAAAGTATTTTTTAAACTCCACTGGTCGCTATATCCTTTTTGCTTTCTTCTAAAAATCTTTTTCAAACTATTCTTACATGTATAGTCTGTATCTTCTTTTGTAAAAATATTTTTTATTCTACCATCTTCACTGATATACTCTGTAAATTCTTTTGTAAAATTATCTCGATTTTGATTTTCGGCAAGTGAAATTTTCATAGATAATCATCCCCTCTTTTCTTAAATTTCAACTGTAAACTATCTCTACATACAAGTTTACCTATATGATTACTAAAGTTTAAGCAATTCATCTAACGACTAAAGTCGTAAGTGTTTTTGCTTATTTAATAAAAATCTCTTTATCAGTAAAATTTTTCATCACTGAAACTTCTGCATAACTGCTATTTCTTTATAACTAAAATTTTTTTAGAACTACATTTTTTAGAACTACTTTTTTAGAATTACATTTTTTGGAATTACATTTTCTTTTAGATTGCATTTTTTTAGAATTAAAATTTATTTATCACTGAAATTTTTTTGCTTCAACATAATACATAAGCAAGTCTTCCAAATTTGGTTTTTCATAAACAACTTCTTCTCCAAATACATTCATTGCTTCTTTTTTATCTCTAGCAAGTCCCTCAAATCCATATTTACTTTCTTTTCCAAATACAAGACATTTTTTTGTATCCTCTGTAAAAAACTCTGACTTTCCTTTTACTATGCAGTGATTCTCTATGAGTTCATCTTTTTCTCCTGTCAAAAGAACTCTTCCATCATATAGAAATACAACATAATCTCCTATTTTATCAAGATCAGATGTGATATGAGTTGAGAAAAATACTGTTGCATCATCTTTTTCAATTGTTTCTTGTAAAATCTCAAGTATTCTATTTCTAATCAATGGATCTAAATTCATAGTTGGTTCGTCTAATATAATAAGTTTAGGATGATATGACAAGACCATTGTAAGTTCAAACTGCTTCTGTTGTCCTGTAGAAAGTTGATTGTATTTTTTATTTTCATTAAGACCAAATTCTTTGATATATGAATTATAAAGAGCATCATCCCAATTTTCATAAAATCTTGATATTGTTTTCTTAATATCTTTTAATTTTAATTCTTGAAAAAATCCTGATTTTGTCCCTACAAACCCAATTTTAGATTTGATTGATAAATCATCTTGTAAATATTCTTTTCCAAAAATTGAAACACTTCCAGCATCTTTATTGATCATATTAAGAATTAATTTGATAGTAGTTGTTTTTCCCGAACCATTTGGTCCTATGAATCCTGTTATAAATCCCTTTTTAATATTAAGACTTTCTATGTTTAAGTTGAAACCTTCATATTCCTTTATTAAATTTTCTATTTTTATAGCATCCATAATTACACCCTCCTTAAAATATTTCTATCATATTTAAATTTAATCTTTTTCTTTGTATAAAAGTTCGACTATTTCTATAAACTCTTTAACTCCTACTCCAAGTGATTTTGACTGTTTGATAATCTGTTCCAGCTTACACTCTATTTCACTTAGCATAATTTCTCTCAATCTTTCTTGATTTTGTTCTGCTATAAAAGAACCTTTTCCTGTGACAGTATATATAAAGCCATCTTTTTCAAGTTCTTCATATGCTCTCTTAGTTGTTATGATACTAACCTTCAAGTCTTTCGCAAGGCTTCGTATAGAAGGAAGTACATCATCTGGTTTCAGATTCGATTTTATTATTTCATCTTTTATCTGATTTTTAATTTGTTCGTACAACGGAACAGAAGATGAGTTATTTATTATAATATTCATTTTCAAAATTCCTTTCATAAAATTTGTTTTTAAATTAATATTATCTTTTATATTGTTAATATTGTATATATATATATATTATATACAATATTAACACATAAATTCACTTTGTTCAATATATTTTCTAAAGAATTTAAAATAAATCAAAAAAGATTTTATATTTATA
>JAISUA010000062.1 GCA_031272305.1 Clostridioides sp. | reverse complement strand
TTCATTATTTTTAAAACAATCTATCAAATATATTTTCTCATATTCTTCAAAGCATTTTTCTCAATTCTAGAAACCTGTGCTTGAGATATTCCTATCTCATCTGCCACTTCTATCTGAGTTCTTCCTTTGAAAAATCTCATATCTAGAACCATCTTTTCTCTATTATTTAATTTTTTTATAGCTTCCTTTAAAGCTATTTCTTGTACCCAAGTCTTATCATTATCTTTTTTATCCATTACTTGATCTACTATATAAATTGTATCTCCATTATCTTGATATATTGGATCAAATAGAGAAATCGGATCTTGAATCGCATCTAAGGCTGTTGTAACTACTTCTACTTCCATTTCTATCTCTTTAGCTATTTCTGATATTGTTGGTTCTTTTAAGTTTTTATTTATCAATCTTTCTCTTGCTTGCAACGCTTTATATGCTATATCCTTCAATGATCTACTTACTCTTATAGAGTTGTTATCTCTTAGATACCTTCTTATCTCTCCTATTATCATTGGAACAGCATATGTTGAGAATTTTACATTCTGACTTAGATCAAAATTATCAATAGATTTTATAAGGCCTATACATCCTATTTGAAATAAGTCATCTGCATTTTCTCCTCTATTTTTAAACTTTTTTATAACGCTTAACACCAATCTTAGGTTAGCTTTTATAAAAAATCTTCTCGCTTCTTCATCTCCGCCCTTTATCTTCACAAGCATCTCTGTCATTTCAGAACTTTTTAAAACGGGAAGTTCTGACGTTTTCACTCCACATATTTCGACTTTATTTATTTTCATTCCTACAATCCTTTCTTAAAAGCATATTCTGCTTTTATATCAAGACTTTTATTATTAAGGCTCAAAAACTATTACTCTTTTAAAATTTAATTCAACTGATTTAATATCTTTTGAAATTCAATAAAGCCTTATATTGAAATTATTAGCAGTATTTTTATTTTTATACTTTAAAATAGGATTTTAATTTAAAATATATTTTTTATTTAATTGTCGAAAATGCACGCTTTAAACTTTTATTCTATTTTACACATATTTCTTCATTTCTTTTTTCAATCTACATATTATTTTCTTTTCTAATCTAGAAATGTAAGACTGAGATATTCCAAGCATATTTGCAACTTCTTTCTGAGTTTTTTCATTTCCTTTATTTGTAAGGCCAAATCTAAGCTGTATTATCTCTTTTTCTCTTCCATTTAATTTATCCAAAGCTAGTGCCAATAGATCTCTATCTATTTCTTCCTCTATTATTTTGTAAATTTCATCGTTTTCAGTTCCAAGAACGTCTGAAAGTAGAAGTTCATTTCCATCTACATCTACATTTAGAGGTTCGTCAAATGATACTTCTGATTTTTTCTTGTTATTTTTTCTAAGATACATCAAAATTTCATTTTCTATACATCTTGAAGCATATGTTGCTAGCTTGATATTTTTATTTGTTTTAAATGTATTCACTGCTTTTATTAGTCCAATAGTTCCTATTGATATCAAGTCTTCAATATCTATTCCTGTATTCTCAAATTTTCTAGAAATGTATACAACTAATCGAAGATTTCTTTCTATGAGTATCGACTTGATGCTGTCATCCTCTTCAAACCTAAGCATAAGTTCTGCTTCTTCCTCCGTTGTAAGAGGTGGAGGCAAAATATTATTTCCACCCATGTATAAAATCGCACCAGGTTTGATAATATCAAGTTTTATACCTAATTTAAGTATAAGGTTCTTTAATTTATTAAATGTTATTTTCATATGAAAATCCCCCTGTAATAATTTTTTATTTAAAACTTTTAGTAATATGTTTATTTTGCTTATCTGATGTGTTAGTTATATGATTTCAATAATTATTGCTTTATATTATCTGACGTGTTAGTTATATGATTTTGCTAACATATTAGGATTTATAATTGCATTGTAATCGTCATTTTTTAAATCTGCTACTCCTATTATTGCTCCAGCTATTTTATCTCCATCAATCTCTATATAATCGCTTCTAAGTCCTAATATTAGTTTTGAATTACAATCAATTGCGTGCCTATAAGGAATCAACCTTATTCGTTTCAAAAGTTTCGAATCAAGTTTATCCATAATCTCTTCTGGCCTTTCTAAAATATCTACTTTTTTTATTATATTTTCCTTTATGTTTAAAATTGATTCTACTTTTTCTAAATCAACCATAATTACTTCACCTTTACTAATTGGATCTACAAGTAGATTTCCACTATCCATTATTGCTTTGCAATTTATTTCTTCTGAATTTATGACTATTTTTATATCTTTTGTAATTTCTTTAATATAATTCAGTTTTTTTACGTCTGAAAATATTAATTTTACTAAAAAAATACTAATATAAGCACAAACTACGATAAAAGACACCTTAATATAACTCATTCCTGTAAAATATATTATAAAATATGCGTTTCCAGCTAAAAAAATATTTACTGCGTAAAAAACTAGCGAAGTTTGAATATAATCTTTTACTGATTTATGTATAAATGAAATATAAACTATGAAACTCATACATATAATTTTTATAGGAATATAAAACAAGAAACTAAATTTAGAAAATAAATATAGAATAGAATATATTGTTCCAACCAAAGAACCCAATATTTTTCTATTCAACTTATTGTATTTCCTTGTGAGAGATGACGTAGTATCTATCATCACATAATTTAAGACTGCATTCACTAAAAAATAATATTCAAAATAAATATAACCACCCCCAAAGACTCTATCTTCTTATAACTCATAAGAATATTATAAGTCAGTAAGGAAAAATAATATGTCAATTTTAAAAGTCGAATCTAAATAATTTTTCTTCTTTAAATGACATGAAAACAAAAAAACATAGTAACTAATTAAACTATGTGAATATACTCATTAGTTTAATTAATTACTATGTCGAATTTGAACGTTAACTTAAAATATTTTTTGTAAAATTATTATCTATTTCTTCTCAAAAATGTTGGTATTATAAATTCTGTATCTTTTTTATCTTTTCCATTTTCATTATCTGAAGAAATTGCAACCTCTTTATCATCAATATCCTCTATATGTCTTCTAGTTGGTTCTAGATCAGCTTTTTTGGTTTGTTCTTCTCTTAATAGATTTTGTTTAGGTTTATTTTCTATTTTTACTCCATCAAATCCTGTAGCTATAACTGTAACTTTGATCTCATCACCAAATTCTTCTTTGATTGAAGCTCCAAATATAACATTTACTTCTGGATCACAAGATTCCATTACAAGAGTAGATGCTTCATTGACTTCAAATAAGCCAAGATTTGGACCACCAGTAACATTCAATAATACGCCTTTTGCACCTTTTATTGAAGTTTCTAATAGTGGAGACTGAATAGCTTGTCTTGCAGCTTCTACAGCTCTATTTTCGCCCGTAGCACTACCTATACCCATATGTGCAAGACCCTTGTCTTTCATAATTGTAGTAACATCAGCAAAGTCAAGATTGATCAAACCTTGAACAGCAATCAAATCTGATATTGATTGTATACCTTGTTTAAGAACATCGTCTGCAACAGAAAATGCTTCAAGCATAGATGTATTTTTTGAAACTATTTGAAGAAGTCTATCATTAGGAATAGTTATAAGAGTATCAACTTTTTCTTTTAGTTGATTGATACCTAATTCTGCATTTTTCATTCTTATTTTTCCTTCAAACATAAATGGTTTTGTGACAACTCCAACTGTAAGTATACCCATATCTTTAGCTATACCTGCTACTACAGGAGCTGCTCCTGTTCCAGTTCCACCACCCATTCCTGCTGTTACGAATACCATATCTGCACCTTGAAGACATTTGATGATTTCATCTTTGCTTTCTTCTGCAGCTTTTTGACCTACTTCAGGATTTCCACCTGCACCAAGACCTCTAGTAAGTTTTTCTCCGATCACTAATTTATCTTCTGCCTTTGAAGTTACTAACGCTTGTTTATCAGTATTTACTGTTATAAAATCTACACCTTTTAATCCCGCATCTATCATTCTATTAACAGCATTGTTTCCACCGCCGCCAACACCGATTATTTTTATTTGAGCACTTCCATCTATTTCTACATCTAAGTTTATCATTATTGAACCCCCTTATCGTGCGAATAATTTGATATGTTAATATAATTATACCATTTTTTTATCAACTTTTATATTTTTTTATTATGAGAACTAAATTTTCGTTGAAAAAACGAAAATTTACGTTCGAATATCAAGACTTATCTCATTAGATCTTATTTAAGTCATGATAAGTCTTATTATGAGAAACTTTTTATGTTCTTTTCATTCTTATAGATTTTATTTTTTTAATTATTTCGTATAGCTTATAGTATACATAAAATTTTACTAATTGGCAAATAAAACTGAACAATTTATATACTAAATCTAAATTTTTTATATTACAATTAAAAAAATTTAAATATAATAATCAAAAAATTTATTCGATATTAATTGCTAATCATTAATTAGTAATTAATATTAAGTATTAGCAATTAATCTAATCTATATATTTTTAATATAAATTAAATTTAAAATTTATGCAATATCCTCTTGAACATTAAATACTGATATATCATACATCTTCTCTAACTATAATTCTACTTAATAACTTAAAATAATACAATAATAAAATTAAATTTTTTTAATGTTTTTTTTGATTCTTTATCAATTATCTATATATTCATCTTATAACATTAAATACTCCAAGCTTCTTTGTCAATTATGTGTATATTTTCATATAATATTAAGTCCCAAAACTGAGCTTCATTAATTTTGAATCTCTTTTTTATTTTTGAAGCTCTTTTTTTTATTTTTTTAAATTCAAACGCTATGTTTAGCATGCTTAATTATTCTACTGAATTTTTCAATTTTTCTATGGTTTATATACTGTAGTGTTTCTGCAAACTAACTTCTTAGTATCGTTGCATTTTCAACTTTTCTATGGTTTATATACTGTATATTTTTGTGACGAAAGATCTATGCTTCCGTTTTGTATTTCTTTTTCATCTAAACTTTTTATAACTTTAGAGACTCTGTTCAAATCGTAATCTATATTTTCTAAATCTGAAAATACTACTTTTGTATTTTTAGTAGTAACCATAGAAATAATTCCCTCTGTCTTAAAATCCACTTGACGCATATAAGTATATAAATCATATTTTTGTATTCCATCTATAAAAGCATAGTATTCATCAGAAATACTTTCGTTCTTGAATTTTATTTTATCATAATCATCAATAAAATAATCAATATTAACTATCTTGTCTTTTTTGCTTCTAACTTCACCTTTTATTTCCTCTAACAAATTTGCTTCCTTATCAACGTAGCAATAATTTCCGTTGTTTTCAAATGCAACATATGCACTTGTTTCTTCTATCAATACTTTTATTGTGTTAGGCAATTTTATATCAATTTTTACATCTGTAATGTATGGATTTTTAATAATTTCATCTTTTATATCTTTTTTTCTTATCATAAAAATATTTTTGCCTTGTGATTCTAAAATTGTATTTAGAATATTAGATTTTTTTATGTTATCAGAACAATCTATTTCAATATTTTTTATTTCAAATAAATCACTTGATAGACATATAGCTACTCCAAGAGAAATTGCAAATATTAAGGTAAATATAATAAGTTTTTTTTGTGGATTTAATTTTTTTCGCACTGTTAATATATCATCCTCCTTATCTAATATATTGGATTTATATTTAATTTTTTATTTTCGTTATTATGAGAAGTACATATGATAGAAAACGGATGTTTTCGCACTTCGAACCAAGTAGGAAACTTCGATAACGAAAATAAAAGATTTTCTATCTCAGTTTTTTCAAGACTTATTACCTTGATTTTATTTCAAATGGGATAAGCCTTTTACACTTATATTAGTTTTCCATTACTTATTAATACTACTTCAATGTTCCTATCTCCTACAAACAAATTCAATTTTATCAAAATTATTTTTACAAATAAAAAATACTCATTAAAACCAAAATTGAAATTTATTTTGTAATCTCAATTTTATAGATTTAATGAGCATCTTTGTTTTTATCTTTTTTTGATTCCTATCGACTTCACTGTGCTTCCTTGTGAATAAGAATTTTCTTTTTCTTTATTTTCATTCTTACATATATTCATATTATCTTTATCAGATGTTTTGTTTACCTTAGAAGAGTTCTTGTTTAATTTCTTTTCTTCTTTTTTCTTTGCTTTGATTAATTTAGATTCATTTTTCTTATTTACTATTTTTACTACTTCATCAAAAATTAAATCTATGGATTCTGGTTTACCTATATTTTTACTTGCATAAGACATTTCTTGAAGTCTATTTTTATCATCTAACAAATCAAATAATTCTTTATTTAATTTATTTGCATTTAGATTTTTTTCGAGAATACATATTCCTGCACCTCTTTTTTCTATACTTCTTGCATTATATTCTTGATGATTTTCAGCAGTATATGCTTTTGGAATAAGTATTGATGGTTTTCCAAGCACAGTAAGTTCTGCTATAGTGATTGCTCCTGCACTTCCTATTACAACATCTGAAGCAGCAAGTGCATTCGCCATATCATCAAGATATGGAACTATCGTTTGATAAGGTTTGAAATTTATGCCTACCATAGATTCCATAAATTCATCGTAAAATCTCTTTCCAGTTGCAAATATAAATGCAACATCTTCACTAATCATATTTCTGATTACAATTTTCATTGCATCATTTAGTTTTTTAGCTCCACCACTTCCACCATAACACAGAACCATCTTCTTGTCATTTGGAATTCCAAGTTTTTTTCTAGAAATAACCTTGTTTGCATCTATAATTTCTTTTCGAACAGGATTTCCTACATATTTCAATTTAGCTTGAACATCTTTTGGAAATCTCTTGTGAGAATCTTCAAAACTAGTTAGCACTTTTGTAACTGTTCTAGATAAAATTTTATTTGTTACTCCTGGAAAAGAATTTTGCTCGTGAATAATAGTTGGAATTTTTCTTATAGAAGCATTGAATAACACTGGTCCACTTACATAACCACCAGTGCCTATCACGACATCTGGCTTAAATTTTTTAAGTACTCTTCTTGTTTCTTCCAACCCTTTGCATAATTTAAAAGCTACATCAATATTTTTGATTTTATTTTTTCTATTAAAACCTTGTACTGTCACTGTCTTTAAATCAAATCCACTCTTTGGAACTATTTCTGATTCCATACCAGTCTTTGTACCTATAAATAATATTTCTGCATCTTTATATTCATCTTTTATTTTATTAGCTATCGCAACTGCGGGATAAATGTGTCCTCCAGTTCCTCCACCAGATAATACTACCTTCATATTATCATCTCCTGTTAATTAATTTTTACATTTTTAGAGATGTTTAATACTATACCAATTGCTGCCATGAAAATCGTGAGCGATGTACCACCATAGCTTATAAATGGAAGTGCAACTCCTGTTGCTGGCATAGATGAAGTCGCAACAGCAACATTGAATATTGCCTGCAAACCAATTTGTGCACCTATACCTATCACTACCATAGATGCAAATACATCATTAGTCTTAAGTGCGATCCTCACGCAACGATATATCAATATAACAAATAACATCATTATTACTATACATCCTATTAAACCAAGCTCTTCTCCTATTATAGCAAAGATAAAATCATTTTGTGGTTCTGGTATATAGAAATATTTTTGTTTACTTCTACCCAGACCAAGTCCAAACAATCCTCCCGAACCAAGTGCATATAATCCTTGAATTACTTGATAACCATTCCCTAAAGGATCTTGAAATGGATCTAAAAACGATATTACCCTTTTTAATCTATAAGGTGCTTGAATTACAAGTGCAGCGAAAAGTCCAGCTCCAAGACCTATCATAGTAAATATAAATTTCATATCCATACCTGCTACAAATAACATAATAAATGCTACAAGTATAAGAGTCCCTGCTGTAGACATATTCGGTTGTAAAATTATAAGGACAAAAAATATTCCTGGAATAATCAAAATGGGGAATATTCCTCTTTTAAATGATTTTATATATTTGTATCTCTTCTCAATAAATTTTGCTGTAAGTATTATACACGCAAACTTTGCAATCTCTGCCGGTTGAAATGTAAACGAACCAACGCCAAGCCATCTTCTAGCACCATTTGCACTTATTCCAAGTGGTGTAAGGACTAAAAGCAAAAATGCTACAGATACTATTGCTATTGTAAGTGCATACTTATCCCACAACCTATAATCAATTTTAGATGTTATAATCATAGCAATGAAACCTAAAATTGCATATACCAAATTTCTTTTCAAGAAATAATATGCATCATTAAATTTGAATGACGATTGTATATAACTTGCACTAAACACCATTACTATTCCAACAAATACAAGTAATAAAGTCATATAAAATATTACAGAATCAAATTTCTCAATTTTTCCTGTTGATTTTGAATTGCTTAATTTTTCTCTTGCCACTTAAAAACTACCTCCATTCGTGTTTAGTCGTTTTCAAGTCGAGAAAATACTTCAAAATTTAAGTAAACATACTTAATGTTTTGTACAGTTCTTTGATTTAACTTTGATTTAACTTTAATTATAAATTGCTTTTAATTTTCTGATTTAATTATTGTGATATTATATTTTTATAAATTATTTACATTTTCCTTGAAGTCTTTCCCTCTTACTTCAAAACTTTTATACATATCCCAACTTGCACATGCAGGAGAAAGTAATACTATATCTCCACTTTGAGCTAATTTATGAGATAAGCTAACTGCTTCCTTCATATTTTTTACGATATGAGTACTGTTAATTCCTTTATTTTTAGCTGACTTTTCTATCTTGTCTGCAGTAGCTCCCATTATCACTATATCCTTAACGTTCTTTTTAGCAATCTCCATGAATTCATCAAAATTAGAATTTTTATCATATCCTCCTGCTATAAGGACAATAGGATTTTTGTATGATTCAACTGCCTTTATACTTGAATCAGGATTAGTTCCTTTAGAGTCATTGATATATTTTACTCCATTTAATTCCCTTACAAATTCAAGTCTATGTTCTACTCCAGTAAAAGTTTTTAAAACTTCTTTTATCACATCAGTATTTATTCCACAAACAAAAGTCATAGCTATAGCAGCCATACAATTTTCAAGATTATGATTTCCTGGGAGATATATTTCATTAGCATTCATCAATGAAATATTTTCCCCTTCTATATCTATAATTATATTGTTCTTTTCGTCTAAATATACTCCTCCATCTAATTTTTCAAGACGTGAAAATAAGATTACTTTTGCACTACAATCTTTTGCTAAATCTCTAGCCATCTCATTGTCATAATTAAGAATACAGAAATCATCTTCAGTTTGATTTTTAAAAATCATAGCTTTAGCGTTAGCGTAATTTTCCATAGTTTTATGTCTGTTTAGATGATCTTCTGTAATATTTAGAACAGAACTAACTTTTGGTCTAAATTCTTTGATGCTCTCAAGTTGGAAACTGCTCAGCTCTGTGACTACATATGAATCACAACTAGCATCTTCTATTATATCTACAACTGGTTTGCCAATATTTCCTGTAACATAAGTTTCTTTGTTTGCTTTTTTGAATATTTCGCCAACCAATGTTGTTGTAGTTGTTTTTCCATTTGTTCCTGTTATACC
>JAISUA010000021.1 GCA_031272305.1 Clostridioides sp. | reverse complement strand
TATGATCAACAAGTACATATAAAAAATATTGATATTCCGCCTTTGATCAATGAGATTCAATATTTTTTACAAAATCATTATAAAGAAAATATATCCTTAGATTTTCTTTCTGAACAATTTCATATTAGTAAATTTCATTTGAGCCGTGAGTTTAAAAAATATATAAACCTAAGTCCTTATGAATTTTTAATAAATACAAGAATTGATAAATCAAAACAGCTTTTATTATCTACAAACCTTACTATTTCTGAAATATCGAAACAAGTAGGTATATCTGATCCTAACAATTTTTTGTATATTTTTAAAAATAGGGAACATATATCACCTTCTCAATTTAAAAAGAAATTTACTTATAATAAAAAAGAAATTAATCCTTTAAAAAAAATGTCTGATAAAAAAGATTGATTTTACATTTGAAATAAAATCTAAGGACTAAAGTCTTAAAAAACTAAGATATAAAATCTTTAATTTTAGTTATCAAAATTTCCTACTAGCTTTGGACTTAAATTTTTATTGATTATATTTTAAATAAAAAAGAAGTTGATAAATTTATTTTAAGATTGATTTGTAACTTACACACTTCGTATGTACGTAAGTCTTTAATCTAATCTTTCAAACAATATTTATCAACTTCTTATAAATTATTAAATTATATCTTCATCTTTTTTATATTCTTTTTTTAATTTATCAATTACTTTTTTCTCTATTCTTGAAACGCTCATCTGAGAAATATCAAGCTCTCTTCCTATCTCAGACTGTGTTTTTTCATTAAAAAATCTATCTTCAAATACTTTTTTTTCTAAATCATTTAGCTTTTCTACAAATTTTTTCAAAAAATCATTGTATACTACATCAGAATAACCTTTTTGCTCTTCTCCTAACTTATCTAACAAAAGATAACCACTATCTTCTGAACTATCTGTACTAGGAGTATCAAGTGATATTGGTTTGAATCCATAAGATGCTTCTATTGCTTCCAAAACTTCTTCTTGACTACAACCAACATATTCTGCAATATCTTCTATCTTTGGATATTTGTTATTCTTTTGTTCAAACTCTAGCCTGGCTTGATTTATTTTTTTATTCAAATCTTGAACTCTTCTTGGCACTCTCAAGGTCCATACTTTATCTCTAAAGTATTTTTTTATCTCACCTATAATAGTTGGAGTAGCAAAACTAGAAAATTCAAATCCTTTATCTATATCATATCTCTCTATAGCGTAAATAAGTGCCAAAGAAGCTACTTGATATATATCTTCAAATTCTACACCTTTATTTACATATTTTTTAGATAAAATACTAGCTAGATACAAATGTCTTTCAATCAATACATTTCTAATATTAATATCTTTTGTTTCTTTGTAGTTTTTGAAAAGTTCCTTTGTGTCCATATTTAGATAGTTTGTAGCGTTAGCTACATTTTTCATTAATTATCAACTCCTAAAAACTTTATCATTTTTATTACAGTTCCTTTTTCTTTCACTGATTTTATTTCAACATCGTCCATCAAAGTTTTTATTATATAAATACCTAAACCTCCCACTTTGGGATTACACAAATCAACCTTTGGAATAGATTCCTTAGTGCAACCAATTCCATCATCGGATATTATGATAATAAATTTTTCATCATATATTTCAAAAACTATAGAAAAATTATCAACCTTAGTATGTTTGATTACATTTGTACAAGCTTCTGATATAGCTACTTTTATATCTTCTATATCATCTATAGAAAAACCAATTTTATTAGCTATTCCAGATGCAGTCAATCTTATAATACTTATATTTTCTGGATTTGTTGAAATTTCCATTTTTATAGTATCAAGAAGCAAAAATCATCCCTCCATAATAAATATTTTATCCAAACCTGTTATAGTGAAAATTTTTCTTACATTGTCCTTTGGATTTTTTATATGAACATTCTTTTCTTGAAGTTTTAATCTTTTTAAAACTCCTATCATAACTCCAAGTCCTGTAGAATCTATATAATCTAAGTTTGTCAAATCAAAAACCACATCTTTTATCTCTTTATCAAGTAAACTATGGGTTTTTTCTTTAAGTTTATCTGCATTAGATATATCAAGTTCACCACTTACAGATACATTGCATATATCACCTTGTATGTCACCCCTAATAAGAATAGACATATAGAATCATCACCTCTTTTTTGATAGTATCAATATTTTTATTTACATTATCTAATTTATACTATTATTAATAATAATAAACTAAAATAAAAATTTTTTAGATAAAATATTTTATACTACCTATTTTTTTATTTTATTTTTAGTCTTTACTTTTTTCTTAGATTTTATTTTTACTTTATCACCTAAAAAATTAAATATATTTAAAAATCCTATAAGATTATTAAATTTACTTATTATTTCTTCCGTATCTTTAGTTATATTAGTTGCACTCTTAATAATCTCATCTATTTCTCTTTTATTATAATCTATAGTTTGTCTAAACATCTCTACTGTTTTGTTTGCAGTATTTAATATCTTAGCTATATAGACAGCAATAACAAAGAATGAACCTCCAAATAAAATTGCTCCTATTTGCCAACCCAAAGCATTCATTATTATTCACCTTCATTTTCCTCTTTGATGTCAATTATATCATCAGTTTCTTTATTTTTTTCATCGCCTTCGTCTATATCCTCAGAAGAAAAATTAGCACTTATTACGATATCTTCTTCTGATATATTTAGTTCCTCATCATCATCTTCTTCTAAATCAAACTTATCTAATACATCATTTACTTTTTCTAAAAATTCATCACAAGTTTCTTTTAGAACTTCTTTAGGATTTTCTTTTATTTCATCAAATTTTTCTTTTGTATCTTTTCTTAATTCACTACCTTTTTTAGGAGCAAATAATATTCCTAATACAAAACCAACTATTGTTCCTAAAAATAACAAACCAAAACCACAATTTTTCTTACTAGACATAAAAACAACCTCCTTTAAATTTGAATTTATTTATTTCTTACAAACATTATACCAAAAAATAATACATAAAAAAATGTAAATGATAAAAAATTCATACAATCAATTATATAAATTGAAAATATAATTTTAGATAGTATTCATATTTTGTGTAAACTTTTATATTCAATGGCTAACGTACTTTTCCAAAATATTTATAAAAAGTTTACACAAAATATTTTTAACTACCAATTTTTCATTTACATTTTTTATTTTTATAATTTATATATCATAAACATTTACTATAGATTATATAAAATAAATACTTCTTATATTTATTTTTTTAACAAAATTTTACTCTTCTATTTCTTCTATTTTTGTTACTTTTGCTATAGATACAACATTTACTTCTTCGTCGTTTTTAATAAGTTTAACACCACTTGTAACTCTTCCAAACAAAGATATTTCGCTTACTTTTATTCTTATAAGAACACCATTTGAATTGATAATCATAATCTCATCATCTTCATCAACAAGTTCAGCACCTATTATTTTACCTGTTTTTGATGTTATATTATAAGTTTTTATACCTTTTCCAGCTCTGTTTTGAGTCTTGTATTCATCTAAATCAGTTCTTTTTCCAAATCCATTTTCACTTACAACTAGTACATCTTTTCCTTCACTGCAAATGTTCATAGATACTACTTTGTCATTTTCTTTTAGACTTATACCTTTTACACCCATAGCAGTTCTTCCCATATCTCTAACATCTTTTTCATTGAATTTTATAGACATAGAATTTTCAGTTACTAAAATAACATCTTGTTCTCCATTTGTTATTTTTACACTTATTAATTCATCACCATCTCTAAGACCTATAGCTATCAATCCACTCTTAGAAATATTTTTGAAATCATCTTTAGATGTCTTTTTAACTATACCATTCTTTGTTGCAAACAATAAGTATTTATTATCGCTTGATACATCAATTGATATAAGAGTAGCTATTTTTTCACCAGGTGCAAGTTGAAGAAGATTTACAATAGCTGTTCCTTTTGATTGTCTTTTTCCTTCAGGTATTTCATAAGCATTTATTCTGAATACTCTACCTCTATTTGTGAAGAATAATAACTTACTGTGAGTTGTTGTCGTTATCAAATCTTTTACGAAATCATCTTCTCTAGTAGTAAGTGCAGATATACCTCTTCCACCTCGTTTTTGACTCTTGTAAGTGTCTGCTGGAAGTCTTTTGATATATCCAAAGTGAGTAAGTGTTATAGTTATTTCTTCATCCTCTATAAGATCTATAACATCTATTTCACCTTCAGCATTTCTTATTTCTGTTCTTCTAGGATCAGAATATTTATTTTTTATTTCTAACATTTCATCTTTTATTATATTGAACAATAATCTTTCATTTGCTAGTATTTCTTTAAGTCTGTTTATTGTTTTTATAAGTTCTTCATATTCTTCTTGTATTTTTTCTCTTTCTAATCCAGTAAGTCTTTGAAGTCTCATATCAAGTATAGCCTGTGCTTGTATTTCACTAAGATTGAATCTTTCTATAAGTCCACTCTTAGCTTCTTGAGTAGTTTTAGATGATCTTATAAGTCTAATAACTTCATCAATATGATCAAGTGCTATTATTAATCCCTCTAAAATATGTGCTCTAGCTTCAGCTTTATTTAGTTCATATATTGTTCTTCTTGTAATTATTTCTTTTTGATGCTTTATATAATGTTCAAGCACTTGTTTAAGATTAAGTACCTTAGGCTCTCCATCTACAAGAGCAAGCATAATGATACTTACAGTTTCTTCTAACTGAGAATGTTTGTATAGGTTATTAAGTACTATATTTGCATTAGTATCTCTCTTTAACTCTATAACTATTCTCATTCCATTTTTGTTACTTTCATCTCTAAGTGCAGATATACCTTCTATTTTCTTTTCTTTTACAAGTTCAGCTATTTTTTCTACAAGTCTAGCTTTGTTTACTTGATATGGAATCTCTGTAACAACAATTCTTTGTTTATTACCAGACATTTCTTCTATAATTGCTCTAGATCTTACTTTGACCTTACCTCTACCAGTCTTATATGCAGTATTTATATTTTCTTTACCCATAATTATAGCTGATGTTGGGAAATCTGGACCTTTTATATATTTCATAAGGTCTTCTATTTCACAATCAGGATTGTCAATAAGATGTACTGTTGCGTCTATTGTTTCACCTAGATTATGAGGTGGTATAGATGTAGCCATACCAACTGCTATACCATTTGAACCATTCACAAGAAGATTTGGATATCTAGCAGGAAGTACTACTGGTTCTTTTTCGCTTCCATCGAAGTTATCTGCAAAATCTACTGTGTCTTTATCTATATCTCTTATCATTTCAAGAGATAATTTACTCATTCTAGCTTCTGTATAACGCATCGCAGCAGCTTGGTCACCATCTACAGAACCAAAGTTACCTTGACCATCTACAAGTGGATATCTTGTATTAAAATCTTGTGCCATTCTTACCATCGCAAAATAAACTGCTGTATCTCCATGTGGGTGGTACTTACCTAGTACATCCCCAACAATACGAGCTGATTTTCTATGTGGCTTATCCGGACTAAGATGAAGTTGATCCATCGAATAAAGAATTCTTCTATGAACCGGTTTCAAACCATCTCTTACATCGGGAAGTGCACGTCCTGCTATAACACTCATTGAATAATCAAGATAAGCCTCTTTCATATTCTCTGAAATCTCAATAGCACGAATATTATTATTTTGTTCGTCCATTTATAAAAATTCTCCTTCCCTTATATATCTAGATTCTTAACGTACTTAGCATTTTTTTCTATGAATTCTCTTCTAGGTGCAACCTTATCTCCCATAAGCATAGAAAATACTTCATCTGCAACTATAGCGTCATCTATTTGTACTTGAAGTAATATTCTATTTTCAGGATCCATTGTTGTTTCCCAAAGCTGTTCTGCATTCATTTCACCAAGACCTTTGTATCTGCTAAGATCGTCTGGTTTACCTATTTCGTCAGTAATTTTCTTAAGTTGTTTATCGTCATAAGCATAGTATATTTTTTTTCTTTTTGTGATTTTATATAGTGGTGGTTGTGCAGCATACACATAACCATTTTCTATAAGAGGTCTCATATATCTAAAGAAAAATGTTAATAGTAATGTTCTTATATGAGCTCCATCGACATCGGCATCGGTCATTATTACTATTTTGTGATATCTTGCCTTATTTATATCAAAATCATCGCCTATACCACATCCGAAAGCTGTTATCATATTTTTTATTTCATCAGAAGATAATATCTTATCAAGTCTTGATTTTTCAACATTCAGTATCTTACCTCTAAGAGGTAGTATAGCTTGTATATTTCTATCTCTTCCTTGTTTAGCAGAACCACCCGCTGAATCTCCTTCGACTATAAATATTTCACATAGAGAAGGATCTTTCTCAGAACAATCTGCAAGTTTTCCTGGAAGTGAAGTACTTTCCAAAACATTTTTTCTTCTAGTAAGTTCTCTAGCTTTTTTAGCTGCTTCTCTTGCTCTTTGAGCTCTCAAAGCTTTATCCAAAATAATTTTAGCAGCAGAAGGATTCTCTTCAAGATAAGCTCCTACTTCTTCACTTACAATACTATCTACAAGGCCTCTCATAAATGTATTTCCCAATTTTTCTTTTGTTTGACCTTCAAACTGTGGGTCTGT
This sequence comes from Clostridioides sp., assembly GCA_031272305.1. Taxonomy (GTDB): domain Bacteria; phylum Bacillota; class Clostridia; order Peptostreptococcales; family Peptostreptococcaceae; genus Metaclostridioides. The sequence goes on along the minus strand of JAISUA010000021.1, from coordinate 10,030 downwards.
AAGCTTTACTGATAATACTACTGTAAGACCTTCTCTTACATCTTCACCAGAAAGAGTTTGTTCATTTTCTTTTATAAATTTATTTCTCTTTGCATAATCATTGATAGATTTTGTAAGAGCTGTTTTTAAACCAACAAGATGTGTACCTCCATCTTTTGTATTTATATTATTTGCAAATGAATATATATTTTCAGAATATGAATCTGTATATTGCATTGCTAATTCTACAGTAGAATCATCCACTACTTTATCTATATAAATTATATCCTCGTGAATAGCATTCTTAGATCTATTTAGATATTTTACATATTCTACAAGTCCGCCTGTATAATGAAATTCATGCTTTTGTTCAAATTCAGGTCTTTTATCTTCAAAAATTATTCTTACACCCTTATTTAAGAATGAAAGTTCTCTAAGTCTAAATTCAAGAGTTTCATATCTAAAATTTGTTTCTTCAAAAATAGTTTCGTCAGGCATAAAAGATATCTTTGTACCTGTATGAGAAGCTTCACCAACAACTTCCATACTAGTAGTAGCTATACCTTTTTCATATCTTTGTCTGTATATTTTTCCATCTCTTGCTACTTCAGCTATAAGCCATTTTGAAAGTGCATTTACAACTGATACCCCAACACCGTGAAGTCCTCCAGATACTTTGTATCCTCCTCCGCCAAATTTACCACCAGCGTGAAGATTTGTAAGTACTGTTTCAAGAGTAGATTTTCCTGTATCAGGATGCACCTCTACTGGTATACCTCTACCGTTATCTTTTACAGAAACACTTCCGTCAGCTTCTATAGCAACATATATTTCATCACAATAACCTTGAAGAGCCTCATCAATACTATTATCTACAACTTCATACACCAAATGGTGAAGTCCTTTAGGACCTGTAGATCCTATATACATACCAGGTCTTATTCTTACTGGTTCAAGTCCTTCAAGCACTTGAATCTGACCAGCACCATATTCATCATGACTCAAGTTGTTATCATTATTTTGTGCCATTTATCTTCCTCCATTCTCAATCTTATCGATCATTCCTTCTTTTACATTGAAAACTGTAGCTTCCACATCTCTAAATATAGCTTTATGTGAAATATCTGCAGTCGTAATAAAAATCTGAATATCATTTAATTTCTCTACTAATAATTTTTGTCTATATTCATCAAGCTCACTGAATACATCATCCAAAATCAAAACAGGATATTCTCCTACTTCATTTTTTATAAGCTCTATTTCTGATAATTTTAGAGAAATAGAAGCTGTTCTCTGTTGACCTTGAGAACCATATAGTCTAACATCAATATCATCAATATATATTTCAATATCATCTTTGTGTATACCATATCTAGTAATCTTATTATAAATATCATGCTCTCTAGATTCAAACAACTTTGATTTTAATTTTTGGTACACTGAGTTATAATCGTCACTATCATTCAAATCTATCTGAGTTTTATATATCAAAGAAAGTTCTTCCTTATTTCCTGTAAGTTCTTTATGAAATTTTTTAGATATATCCGATAATTTTTTTACAAAATCTCTCCTAGTAATATATATGTAACTCCCGTATTTAGCTAATTCTTCATCATATACTTCTAAAAGATTTATATCTATAGAAAAATTTTTTAATAATTTATTTCTTTGAAAAAGTGTTTTTCGATACCTTTGCAAATTATTATAATATTTAGGAATTAATTGACTAATCTCCTTATCTATAAAAGACCTTCTTTCCTTAGGACCATCTTTTACAAGTTTCAAATCTTCTGGAGAAAAAACCACAACATTAAAATTACCTAGTAATTCTGAAATTTTTATTATAGATATTTTGTTTACCTTAATTCCTTTATTTTTATTGTCAATAAGTACCTCTATTTCTTTTGTTTCATCATCTCTATATATTCTTGCATCTATATATAAATTATTTTCTCCAAATTTAATAAGTTCTTTATCTTTGTTCGTCCTGAAAGATTTCCCAATAGATAACATATAAATAGATTCTACTAAATTGGTTTTTCCTTGTCCATTTTTACCTATTATAAGATTTATTTTTTCATTGAATTCCAAAAACAAACCTTTATAGTTTCTAAAATTCATCAGTTTTAAATTTTTGAGTATCACTTTAATCTTCCTTCAAAACTCTTAATTTTTCATCTTCGATTTCCACTATATCACCATGAACAAGCTTTTTACCTCTCCTCATTTCAATTTCGCCATTTACCTTTACCAAACCTTCTTTTATCAGCAATTTTGAATGTCCACCTGTAGATGTGATATTAGATAATTTTAAAAATTGATCTAGTTTTATAAAATCTGAATTTATTTTTACATCTATCATTGACAAATCCTCCTTAAAAAACGAATATAAAGACTATCATTTGTAGTTTCATGTCAAATAATGATAAATCTTCTTAATATAAATAAAAAGTTTCCCTAAACATATATTATAACATAAAATCATACATAAATAGTCAAATAAAAATTTTACAATTAAAAATACTTATCCAAATTAATTTAAAAAAAATCAAGATAAGTATTTTCAAATAATATTTTTTAATTTATTATGATAGTCTTACAGGTAACAATAAATAAGTATAATCTATTTCATCATCAGGTTTGATTATACAAGGATTTATATTTTTTGTAAATTCTATATTTATATAAGTACTTTCAATATTTTTTAAGCCTTCACTTAAATATCTCGAATTGAATGCTATATCTAAATATTCTCCTTCAAGTTCAAGAGATACTTCTTCATAAACATTTCCTTTTTCATTATTAGAAGTAATAGCCATAACATTATCTCTTATAGAAAATTTAATCAAATTGTTTTTTTCTGCTGAAAGAAGCGAAGCTCTTTCTATGCTGTCATACAAATCTTTTGTATTTAATCTTATCTTTGTAGTATGTTCTTTAGGCAAGAATTTTTTATAATCTACATATTTTCCTTCAAGAAGTCTAGAAATAATTTTTGTATCTCCAATTATAAATACTATATTTTTTTCGTTGAACTCTATTTTAAAATTATCTTCTTCTGATAAAAGCGTGTTTACATCTCTCATTGTTTTTTCAGGAATAATTAATTTACTAATAGACTGAGATGTTTCGTATCCTTGAGGAGTATTTATAAAAGATTTTCTAACTGAAAGTCTATAACCATCCATAGCTACAAGATTTATGCTGTTTTCTTCGATTTCTAATAATTCTCCCATAAGAGTAGGCTTTGTAGGATCTATAGAAGTTGAAAACACTGTTTGTTTTATCATATCTTTGAATAATTCTTGAGATATTTCTATTGAATTGTCTTCTTCAAACTCAGGTAACTTAGGAAAATCTACAGGAGAATATCCTTTTATTTTGAATTTTGAGTTTAGACAGTTTATATAAAGGTTATTTTCACTATCAGTTTCTATTTGAACTTCTTCATCTGGAAGTTTTCTTATAATATCTCCAAATAATCTTGCATCGACAACTATTTGTCCTTCCTCTACAATTTGAGTATTTGTATAAGTTTCTATACCTATTTCAGTATCATAACCTATTATTTTCAATTGATTATGTTTCGCAACTAATAATAAGCCTTTTAATATTTCGATAGTTGTTTTCGAATTGATTGCTTTTTGAGCGATACTTATTTTATTATTGAGCGTTTTTTGATTTATAATAATTCTCACTGTGGATAACCTCCATTTTTTTTTATTTATAAATAAATAATATAAAAGTTAGTAGTAATAGTAGTAGGTGTTGTTTATAATGTTGAAAAGTATTTTGATAAAAGTAATTACAAAGTAATAAGCCTGTTTAAAAAATGTTAATATTTTTGTTAAATTAAATTTAATAAAATGTGAATAAATTCGACTAAAATTAATTGATAACATTTTATAAACAGCTTATTAACACAAGAATGTTAATAAACTGTTTTAATAGTCTTATCTTTTAAGTTCAGATATAATATTTTCGATTTTAAATTTTATATCTTTTTTGTTGTTGATGTCGTTAGATATTTTATCGCAAGCGTGCATAACAGTTGTATGATCTCTTCCTCCAAACTCATCACCTATCTTTGGAAGAGACATATCTGTAAGCTCTCTAGTTAGATACATTGCTATTTGTCTTGGATAAGCTATATCTCTAGTTCTTTTTTTGGAATTAAAATCTTCCATTTTTATATTAAATTTATCAGATACTATTTGTTTTATTCTTTCAACATTTATTTCGTGGTTTAGAGTAGTAGATATAATATCTTTAAGTGCTTCTTTAGCTAGTTCTAGCGAGATATCTTTAGATTCGTATAAAGACGAAAAAGCTATAACTCTAGTCATAGCACCCTCTAATTCTCTTATATTAGAAACAATGTACTCAGCAATATAAGACATAACTTCATCTGGAACGTGTATGCCTTCTTGTTGAGCTTTTTTTCTAAGTATAGCGATCCTTGTTTCGAAATCTGGTGGTTGAATGTCTGTTATTAGACCCATTTCGAAACGAGTTTTAAGTCTTTCCTCAAGAGTTGGTATTTCTTTAGGAGGTCTATCACTGGAGATGATGATTTGTTTATTAGCTTCGTATAAAGCATTGAATGTATGGAAAAATTCTTCCTGTGTTCTTTCTTTATTAGCTATAAATTGAATATCATCTATAAGAAGAATGTCTACATTTCTGTATTTGTTTCTAAATTCTTCGTTCTTATCGTCCTTGATAGAGTTGATTAGTTCGTTTGTGAAAGTTTCTGACGAAACATATTCAATTTTTGAATTTCTATTTTTTAGTGCAACTTGATGACCTATCGCCTGCATCAAGTGAGTCTTTCCAAGCCCAACGCCTCCATATAAGAAAAGAGGATTGTATGCTTTTGCAGGTGCTTCTGCTACTGCGACGCAAGCAGCATGTGCAAACCTGTTGCTGTTTCCTATTACGAAACTATCAAAAGTATATTTTGGATTTAATTTTACATAAATTTGATCAAATCCATTTCCTTGATCGTCTTCTTTCTTATGATTATTTCTTATTTCATTTTTATTTAAAATAAACATAACTTTATAATTTCTAAGGGTGATTTTTTGTACGGTTTCTTCTATTATTTTCAGACAATTACTGTCTTCTAGAACTTCTTTAGATTCTGGATTATGCACTAATAAATACATGATGTTCGATTTAATCTCAATCGGAACTATATTATTGAGTACAGTAGAATAAAGAGAAGAAGTAAGTTCACCCTTAAGAAATGGCAGTGTTTTTTCCCATACTGTAACAATATCCATTTTTCAAACCTCCATTATATTGTTTTCAACAAGTTATAAACAAATAAATTAATTTTCATTAAAATAATCTATGTAAACTAAAAATTCTTGATAAAGTTGTTGATAAAAATCATTTTTTATCGAAGCATATAATATATTAACATAATGTAGATAAATTAATCAACGTAATATTTCATTGAAAAATAGAATTATTTTTGTAAAATATAAAAAGTTATCAACAAATTCATCCACAGATTGTGTATAACTATATACAAGTTAATAAATTTTATACACTTATCAACAAGTATATTTATAATATCAAAATATCAGACAAACTTCAATAAATAATCAAGAAGTTATCCAAATTATTAATAGGATGTGGATAAAATTATTCACCATTATGTTAATAAATAGTATATAATAAGACTTGCAAGAAGAGGTGATATTGTTACAATGAATTATTATTTAAAATTATTTAATTTTTATACACAAGAAAGAGAAATCGAATTAAAAAATAAAAATGTTGATGTAAGTATAATCAAAAATAAAGTAATGTATTTTTTGAAAGATGTTTTTACAAAAATAATTGTAAGTGTTGTTGTAGGAGTTTGCTGTGGATTTTTAGCGGCTATATTAATACGAAGTGTTAGTTTTGTTACTGATATACGTACTTCAAATCCTTGGATAAAATTATTCTTGCCCTTTTTTGGAGTTTTAATAGGACTTATGTATAATAAATTTTCAAGCAACAATGTTTTTGGCGTTAATAGGACACTTCAAGTATTATCAAATTCAGATTTAGAATTTAATGAACAATCATATGAATCTAGTGAAGAAATATGTAAATTTAAAAGATTAAATAGTCCTATATTGATACCTATAACATTTGTAGCTACTACACTTTCGCATTTGTCAGGAGCTTCTGTAGGTAGACTAGGTGCTTGTGTCCAACTTGGAAATTGTGTAAGTGAATTTATAAAAAATATTTTAGATAAAATTCAAACATCTAATAAAGTAAGTGTTAAAATTATTTTTTTAATAGGTTTAAGTGCAAGTGTATCTTCGATTTTAGGTGTATATTTTGCAGGAACTATTTTTGCATTAGAAGTTGTTTTTAGAAAAAAATTATTAAATAACTATAAATACATAAAAAATAGTTTTGAGTATTTATTTTTGTGTTTAATTTCATCGTTCATAGCGGTTAAGATAGCTAAATTTTTTGGAGCAACTTATACAAGATATAAAATTTTTAATTTTCCAGGGTTATCAACAGTGAATATTTTTAAATTAGTAGTATCAGGAGTTTTGTTTGCTATTGTAGGATCTTTATTTGTAGTATCTGTAGATTTGGTAAAAAATATTTCAAAAAAAATAATATCAGATAAAACATTTAAAAGAGCATCAGTTATTAGGACTTTTGTAGGAGGAATTTTGATTTTATTGTTCGTACTTTGTTTAGGAACGGATAAATATAATGGACTTAGTACAGATTTGATAAAAAATTCGTTTTTTGGAGAAGTGGCTGATTTTGATTTTTTGAAAAAAATAATTTTGACCTCTTTATCTCTTGGAATGGGATTTCAAGGAGGAGATGTCACACCTTTATTTGTAATAGGATCTACTTTTGGAGCGACAGTCGGAAAAATGTTATTGTTACCTTCAAATTTTGTAGCTAGTATTGGATATATTGGAGTATTTACATCTGCTACAAAATTACCTATCACTTGCTTTATATTAGGAATAGAGTTGTTTGGATTAAAGTCTATAGTATATATGATGATAATCTGTGCAGTTAGCTATTTATTTTCATCGAAATCTTCGATATATAAGTAAGATTTGTAATGAGAATAATAAAATATTAAATTAAGAATACTTATTAGCTTTATTTTAACTGGTAATAAGTATTCTTAAAAGTAATGTAGAACTTGCAAGAAGTTATATTCAATAAAAAGTCGACAGTTTAAAAAGAGATACAAAATCTATGATTTTAGTTATCGAACTTTACTACTTGCTTCGAAGTTCTGAAAGCTTCGCTTTCAATTCTAATGAACTTCTCATAATAATTCTTATAATTTATTTGTTAGAAATAGTATTGCTTCTATATATCCATACAGTCCTTTTCCTATTATTGTTTTTGCACAGGCTGATCTTACGTACGAAATTTTTCTAAAATCTTCTCTTTTGCTTACATCGGATATATGAACTTCGACAGTAGGAATATTAACAGCTTTAAGAGCATCTAATATTGCCACACTTGTATGAGTATAAGCAGCAGGATTTATTACTATTCCATCTGTTTTGTTAAAATATGAGTCTTGAATTTTATCTACAATATCGCCTTCATGGTTAGATTGATAAACTTCAATATCTATATTATTTTCTATAGATGTTTTTTCTATTAAATCTATTAAATCGTTGTATGTTTCGTTTCCGTAAATATTTTTTTCTCTGATGCCTAACATATTTAAGTTAGGACCGTTTATTACAAGTATTCTCATAAAAAATCTCCTAAATTTAATTATAAATTAAGTACAAAAAAAATTTATAGATGGTGCAAAATTTCTTTGTGTAAACATATGTTAACTAATAAAAAGGAGAACCAACTTCTTATAAAATTTAAATAAGAAAGTCGGTTTCCTATATCTAATATTAACATAAAATTGATGCTTGCACTACTATGTTTTAAAATATATAAGTATTTTAAATATATATTTGATTTTATATTTCAGAGTAACATCCTAAGAAAGTAAATCTTTCTGCAGATGATTCCATATTTTTAATCAAGTCTAATACATAAGTTGAAAAAACAGATCCTTCTATATCGAAATAGAACAAGAACTCAAAATCCTTTCCAGGAATAGGACGACTTTCAATCTTTGAAAGATTTAGTCCTTGGCAAGCTACATTTCCGATCATTTCATATAAAGAACCAGGTCTGTGTTCTACAGAAAGCATAAGACTTATTTTATTAGATCCAGCGTATATTTCCATATCTTTAGCTATACAAATAAAACGAGTATAGTTATTTTGGTTATTTTGTAAATTTTCCTTTAAAATACTTAGACCGTAAAGTTTTGCACAGTCAGTTGAACATATAGCTGCTATATCATTTCTATCACATTCTGATATATATTTTGCTGCAGTAGCAGTGTTTTCAAAAAGTGTTACCTTAATATCTGGCAATAATTTAAAAAATTCACTGCATTGTTGCAATGCTTGTTCGTGCGATATTACTTCTTTGATATCAGATAAATTTACACCTTTTTTTGAAACAAGAGCATGATTTACATGAAGTTTTGTGCTTTTAACTATGTAAAATTTATGTTTACACATCAAATCATAAACTTCAGTGACAGATCCTGCAGAGCTATTTTCAATAGGAAGTACCCCATATTGGCAAAGTCCTGTTTCTACAGCATTGAATACACTTTCAAAATTATTGAAGAACATAGTATTTCTTATATTAAATAATTTAGAACAAGCCTGTTCAGCATAAGAACCTTCTACTCCTTGGCAAGCTACAGTTGCTTTTCTTGGAAATTCTATCTTAGGATTTTGTATGTTTTGAAGAATTTCTTGCGAAATAGGTGTAGTTTTATTTATAAGGCTTGATTGATAATTTCTACTCACCTCAAACATAGTATTGTATAGAGTTTTTATATATAATTCAAATTCTTCTCCAGCTTCATTCATTACATTTTGAATTACGATATTCTCTCTCTTTTTATCTAAAACAGGAAGATTTTTTTCTGATTTAGCTTCAGCGATTTTTGCTGATGTCTGCATACGTTCTACAAATAACTTTACAATTTCTTTATCAATTTCATTTATTCTTGTTCTTAAAATTTCTAAATCCATTTTAAATCAATCCTTTCTTTTTTAATTTAAAGTTATTATTTCAAATTGTGATAATGAGATTTTCAGGAAGTTATCTTCTATAAAAAATCGAAATTATAGAAATAACTGATATAGAAAATCTATTATTTTCGTTATCGAAGTTTCCTACTTGTTTACAAGTTCGAAAACATACGCTTTCTATAATATGCACTTCTAATAATTAAGTTCATAAAGATCAAGTATTGCAATAGCAAGTGCTGATTCTATACATGGCAATGCTCTTTGAACTATGCAAGGATCATGGCGACCTACTATATTAAGAGTTGTATTTTCTTTATTCTTAAGACTAATACTGTCTTGTTGTTTACTAATAGATGGCGTAGGTTTGAAAGCTGTCCTAACAATTAAAGGCATTCCACTAGAAATTCCACCTAGACTTCCACCATGATTATTTGTTTTAGTTTTTATGTTGCCACTTTCATCTATATAAAAACTGTCGTTGTTTTGAGAGCCAAGAAGTCTTGCAACTTCAAAACCACTTCCGAATTCTACTCCTTTTACAGCTGGAATCGCAAATAGTAAAGATGAAATTTTACTTTCTATACCATCGAAAATAGGTTCTCCAATTCCTACAGGAAGACCTAAAGCAACGCTTTCTATTACACCGCCAACAGAATCGCCATTTTCTTTTTCACTTAGTATAGCTTTTTTCATTTTATCTGAGGCAGTGTCAGATAAAGTAGGAAAATCTTTCTGTGTGATTGAAATTAAATCTTCTTTCGAAATATTTATTGGATCAAATCTTGTATCATTTACATTGAAAATAGAATCTATGTGAGAGCCTATAAAAATTCCTCTACGTTCTAGTATTTGAATACAAACAGCACCTGCAAAGCAAAGTGGAGCTGTCATTCTTCCAGAAAAGTTTCCTCCTCCTCTGTAATCTTGAA